>DAIMKE010000275.1:0-7228 GCA_036721875.1 Bradyrhizobium sp.
CCGCCACGCCGTGGTCGAGATGATCGAGATAGTCGATGCCGCGGTATGGAATGGCAAAGGAATCGCGCGCGTCCGGCTGCGTCAGCACGTTGAGAAGCAACGCGCTGTCGGCGACATTGCGTGACAGGCCGCCATAGACCGCGAGCGGGCCCATCGGGCCCAAAAAATTCGGCACCACGCCGTAGCTGGGCTTCAAGCCGAACACGCCGCTGAATGCCGCCGGAATCCGGATCGAGCCGCCGCCATCGCCGCCGGTCGCCAGCGGCACGACGCCAGCCGCCACCAGTACGGCCGAACCACCGCTGGAGCCGCCGGGCGTGCGCGAGGTGTCCCAGGGATTGCGCGTGATGCCGGTCAGCGGGCCATCGGTGATGCCCTTCCAGCCGAATTCGGGCGTCGTCGTCTTGCAGAAGAACACGGCGCCGGCTTCGCGCAGGCGGGCGACGCCGGGCGTATCCTCCGCGCTGGGCGCGGTGGGAGTCGCGTGGGAGCCGATGCGCGTCGGCCAGCCCGCGACATGCGCCGTGTCCTTGATCGCAACGGGCACGCCGTCGAGCGGCCCGAGCGGCGTACCGCTGCGCCAGCGTTCCGCCGACTCGGCGGCCATCCGCCGGCCCTGCGGTTCATCCAGCAGGCAAATGGCATTGAGAACCGGATTGACCGCGTGCAGCCGGGCCAGCGTGGCTTCCAGCACATCGACCGGCGACACGCTACCCTCGGCGAAGCGCCGCATCATCTCGCGGGCGGACAGCCAGTTCAACTCATCAGCCATCGCGTCAATGTCCCCGGTCTTGCAGTTTAGCCAGCTTGTCATAAGCGACGCGGAGAAAATGAGGCACGCTTCGCCACCGCCGGGGAATACAGCGCCTCCTGTTCCCTGCGGATGCGAACGGCGGGCAGCGTCTCGTCGACGGCCACATCGGCCCAGGTGATGCAGGCGTCCTTGGCGACCGGCCGAATCAATCGCACGTCGTGAGCGAGACCCAACGGCAGGTATCCCTGCGCCAGCGACGCACCCGATGGCGTCAGTTTTCCGAAAACGGTGTAGCCTCCCTCCCCGTCGAGCGTATCGCCCGGTCGCAGATCCTTTTTGGCGGTCGCCGCAACGTCGGCATTGAAGCAGGTTGCGACACCCGTCGGTTCACCACGAAGCGCGATCGCCGCGACCGAAATTCCGAGTTCCAGACCGATCAGGTGCCATTTCTTGTAGGAACTCATGTAACGGCCGGTCGGATCGGTCACGACATTGTACTCCTGGAAGCAATTCCGGATGTACTCGCTATCGCCTTCGAAGCAGACCCAAACGCCCTTCCGGATATCGTTCGGGATCTGGACGCCCTCGGCCGTGAGACAGGACACGACCTCGACTTGCCCCCTGGCTTCGAGGACGCCGCCTTCCGAACGCGGACGCATGAGCGTGGGAATGTCGTCCACCGATCCCGGAGGGAAAGCCAGGCCCGCCGAGGGTGCCTCCAGGCCGGTCGCATTGGCGATCGCAGCCGACTCGATCGCCGGCTTCGATCCATCGAGGAAAGCATTGAACATCTTTGGGTTCATGCCGCCGCGCGCAGCCTGCTCGGCCGTCAGCCCCCAGTGATCCCAGACCGTTTCGGGCGTCGATTCCCGGTATTGCGGCAGCCATTTGTGCCCTCGGCCGGCCGCGACCACCGGGAAGCCGCACGCCCTCGCCCAATCGACGAGGTCACAGGCCAAAGCCGGTTGATCGCCATAGGCAAGGCTGTAGATCACTCCCGCCTGCCGCGCCTTGTGGGCCAGGATCGGTCCGCAGAACGCGTCGGCTTCGACCGTCACATTGATGATTGGCTTACCCGCCGAAAATGCCGCCAGGCAGTGTTCGACGGCGGCCGCCGGATTGCCGGTGCACTCGGCAATCACGTCGATCCCGTGGAATTTGACGAGCGCTTCCCAGTTATCGGTCACGTGTGTCGTGCCATTCCTGAGCGCGTCATCGAGGGACGTCGCGCCATACCGCTCCCCGGTCCACCCGACACGCTTCAGGTTCGCAAGCGCACGGGATGGCGATAGATCGGCGATGCCGACGATGTGGACGCCGGGCGTACGCGGCGCCTGATGCAGATACATCGCGCCAAATTTTCCCGCGCCGATCAATCCGACCCTTATGGGGCGCCGCTCTGCTTCGCGCGCGAGGAGTTTTGCGTAGAGGTTCACGATATCTCTCCTGGTCCGCGCTGCTACGTTCGCGCAAGGATGATGGCGATTGTGCCATCGCCGGTGACGATCTCAACCCCGCCTCGATACAATAAGTCTGCCGGGACCCGGACACGACAGGTCGGCTCGGAGACCTCGTTGCAGCGATGTCGATCGATGGATAGGTCATCACGGACGCGAAGATCAGCATCGCGGAGTGATGCACGGGCGAGGTCGCTGCGCTCGCCCGGGCTACGGGGCTCTGTCTACGCTCTCTTTCCAGTCCGTTTGGTAATGGGAGTGTTGCGCCGCGCGCGTTTGCCGCGCGCGATCTCGGTGGCGAGCGCGTCGAGCTTCGGCTCCCAGAAATTCCTGAAGCGGCCGATCCACGCATCGACCGCCTGAAGCCCGGCGGCATCCACCGAATAGAGCCGACGTTGCGCGTCCGGGCGGACTTTTGCAAAACCGCTTTCGCGCAGCACCTTGAGATGCTGCGACACTGCGGCCTGCGTAATGCCGAACTCGGCGCCGATCGCCTCCACCACCTCGCCCGACGCCATTTCGCCCGGCCCCAGCAGTTCGAGGATGCGGCGGCGGACGGGATCGGCGAGGACTTCGAAGGCGTGCATCAGCTTCCTGTGCCGGGATGTGCCATGTCAGGCGGGATCTCGCCGCGAAAGAAAGCGATGGTCCGGTCCGAGCGCTGTTTCGCAGAGGCCGGATCGACGCCGCTCGCGACATGCGCCGCGCGCCAGAACTCACCGCTCTCACCCATGAACGCCTTGCCCTCCGGAGATCCCATCCATTCCTCGGCCGTTTCGTGGTCGACGGACGCCCCCGTCGCAAGATAGCGCTCGAGTCCCGCGATGGCGAGATCCCAACCGATGCCCACCGCGCCCGGACCGAACTGGTCCCAGTGATCCTCCATGATCGCGGTGTGCTCCAGCGTCAAGCGCGCCTTGTCGCGTTCTGCCGCCAGCTTGACATCGATCCAGCTCGTCGCGCCGCCGAATTCCCACGTCGCGGCAAAGTGGCTGGGCGGCGCACATGCTGTGATGGTCCCACCCGCATTGCCCTTGAGCTGGTACTTTCCGCCTAGCTCGAGATCCCCCTCGACCGGCAGGAACCAGCGCGGGATGCGCTCCCGGCTGGTCAGCGCGTCCCAGAGATCATCGACGCCGGTGTCGTAAAGCCGTGTCAGCGTCACCGCGCTCGCCGGCTTCCCGTCCTTCTCGAAATTGCGCACCGCGCGCGTGACAAGCCCCAACACCCTGGCGACGTCGATATCCATCTGGACCTCCCTGCATTTTCCAGCAAATGAATACCGTCACCAGCTTATATAAGTCAATACTTATATTATGGGTCAGCGGCGGTTCCCTCACCCGCAGCTTGACATCGACTCATCATGTAATATCATTAGTTACATGAGAAGAGACACCCGATTATCTGGCGTGTTGCACGTCCTGCTGCACATGGCCGAGCAGAAAGCGCCTCTCACGTCAGAGGCGTTGGCGAGGGCCATGGACACCAATGCGGTGGTGATACGGCGGATGATGTCCGGATTGCGGGATCACGGCCTTGTCCGATCGGAGAAAGGCCATGGCGGCGGCTGGACCCTCGCCCGCGACCTCGCGAAAATATCGCTGCGGGACATCTACGATGCGCTCGGCCGGCCCTCGCTGTTCGCTGTGGGAAACAGGGCCGATTCACCGAAGTGCCTCGTCGAGCAGGCCGTGAACGCCGCGCTCGACCAGGCGTTCGACGACGCGGAGGCGCTGCTGATGTCACGACTTGGCAACGTGACGCTTGCGATGCTGAACGCCGACTTCCGGAAGCGCCTCGGTGACCGGCGCAACCGCCATCTCCTGGAGACCGCCCATGCTTCGTGATGCCGCAGCCCAGCCATGGCAGGCGCACTTCTCCGATCCCGAGGCCGTGATGCGCTATGCCGAAGGGCCGCCGCGCTTCGTGCCCGGCTATGCGGACATACATCGCATGACCCGCATCCTGCTCTCGGAACGGGCGGCGCCGGACGGGCAAGTGCTGGTGCTGGGCGCCGGTGGCGGTTTGGAGTTGAAGGCATTGGCGGAGGCGCTTCGTCGGCGTCGATCCCGCCGCGGCGATGCTGGAACTGGCCGAGCGGACGCTCGGCCCGCTGAACGCGCGCGTACAACTACAGCAAGGCTATATCGACGATGCGCCCGACGGGCCGTTCGATGCCGCCACCTGCCTGCTGACGCTGCATTTCCTCGATGCCGACGAGCGACGGCGAACGGCGCGGGAAATCCACCGCCGCCTCAAACCCGGCGCGCCATTCGTGGCCGCCCATTTCAGTTTTCCGCAAACGGACAGCGACCGCGGGCGATGGCTGTCGCGCTATGCCGAGTATGCGATCGCATCCGGCGCCGATCCCGAGAAAGCCAACACCGCGCGCGCCGCCATCGACGCCAATTTGAGCCTGCTCAGCCCGGAACAGGACGCGCGCATGCTGAGCGAGGCCGGCTTCCGGGATGTCGAGATGTTCTACGCCGCGTTTACCTGGCGCGGCTGGGTCGGCTACGCCTGAAATACGAATCGGCTCACTTCTGTGGCAAAGCGGCAAAAGGGTCGAGAACGGCGACGCCCAAAGGTTCAAAATGTTTGGTGTTGCGTGAGAGGACCGTTAACCGATGACGCTGGGCCGTCGCGCCGATCACGATATCGGCGAAACCCGGAGCATGGCCCTGCGCCCTCGCCCGGTCCGAAATCGCGCCGGCGATCCGCGCTATCGGCGCGTCAAAGACGAGAACTCGGTCACCATAAAGGTGCAGGACGGTCTCCAGCCACGACGCCAGGTGCGAGCTTTTGCGCCGTGCCCCCTCGCGCCGCAAGTTGGCGATGCCGTCCTCTATTTCCGCTACCGTTACGACGGACAGGAACAGCGAACTGGAATGCGCGTCCATCCATCGCACAAGTGCTGCCGGTACGGGCCGAGTTGGAGCGGCCGCGGAAATTACGTTGGCGTCGATGAGGTACACAGGCGGGTCAGAGATTGAATTTGCGCATGCCGGACCGGTTACGCCGGGGCAGATCATCCGCGGCCGCCGGCGCCGCCATCAACAAACGACCGAAACTCGGAACATGGGATAGCCGTTCCCACTCGTCGTAACTCACGATCACGGCCTGCCGCTTGCCATGCCGGGTAATCACCGCGGGCTTTCCCTGCATCGCCTCGTCGATCACCGCAGAGAGACTTGCCTTGGCGTCCCGGAGTTGAATCTCCTTCATGACAGATCTCTCCAATATGACTATTGTAGTCATATATCCTGCGTGCCTGATCCGCGCAATAGCCACGCCGTTGCGGGCCGGCACGTTGACTTTGCCTCATCTGAGGCATATATTCGCCTCAACTGAACCGAGACTTCCATGACCTATCAGGCTGCGACCGCCGCCGAACTGCTCGGCGTCAAGCCGAAGAAAAGCGAGACGACGCTGACGTTGGCCTATTCCGTCGAGAAGGGCCTGCCGGTCTCGGCGCTGGACAAGTTCGCCGGCCGCGTCAGCCCGAACGATGTCCGCCGCTTCACCTATCGGGTGGTGCCGAAGCCGACGCTCGAACGACGGCGGAAGCAGAAGCAACCCCTGAGCAGCGAGGAAAGCGACCGGCTCGCGCGCGTCGCCAAAGTGTTCGCCTTTGGCATCGACGTGTTCCGTGACGAAGACAAGGTACGGGCCTTTCTCGAGCGGCCGCACCCGATGCTGGACGACAAGGCGCCGCTCGAACTGGCGCTGGCGACCGGCCCCGGCGCCGATGCGGTGATCAACCTGATGGGCCGCGCGGCGTACAGCGGCGGCGTATGAGCGTTCAGAAGACCGACCGCGTCCTGAAATGCTATCGCATCGGGGACCCGGACGGCGCCTTTCCGATCTACGACGCCGAAGGCGCCCGGCTCTATCCGGGGCGTTGGAACACGCATACGAGCCCGCTCATCTACACTTCCGAGCACTATTCCACCGCGCTCCTGGAAAAGCTGGTGCACGCCAATCTGGTGATGCCCGCCAATCAGCACTTCATCGAAATCACGATCCCGAACGGCGTCGCCTACGAGATTTTCCAGACCGCCGCTCATCCGGGCTGGGATAGCCGGAACGAAACCATCTGCAAGACTTATGGGCAGGACTGGCACGAGGAGAAGCGCTCGGCGCTCCTGATCGTGCCCTCGATCGCGGCACGGCCGGAGCGCAATTTTTTGATCAACCCGGCCCACCCCGACGCCAGGGGAATCGCGCACACCCTGCCCGAGCCGGTGTGGTGGGATGAGAGGCTCTACGGGCGGTAGCCCAAGTTTGAGGGGCGCGCGATCAATGCTCCCGCTCGCGCTACTCACTCTTCGAACAACGCCCGCACGTCCTCTTCCGTGAGCGTTGAAGCGATCCGTCCGTCGCGATCGAACAGGCTGTCGGCCAGGGCCCTCTTCCGTTCCTTGAGTCCTTCCATTTTCTCTTCGACCGTGCCGGCGGCCACGAGCCGATAGACGAACACCGCCTTGTCCTGCCCGATGCGGTGGGCGCGATCGATCGCCTGTTCCTCGACGGCGGGATTCCACCAAGGGTCGAAGATGATGACCGTATCCGCAGCGGTCAAATTGAGGCCGACGCCGCCAGCCTTCAGGCTGACCAGGAAGACGTCGTTCGTGCCGTTCTGAAAGCCGTCGATCGCGCGCTTGCGGTCCTTGGTGTCTCCGGTCAGCACACCATAGCGAACGGCTTCCGCGTCCAGGCGCTTTCGAACCAGATCGAGCATCGAGGTGAACTGCGAGAAGACGATGATCTTCCGTCCCTCGCTCAGCAACTCCAGCACCATTTCCATCAAGCGGTCGAGTTTCGCCGACGGCCGCTCGACGCCGTCGTCGAGTTTCAGCAGCGCAGGATCGCAACAGACCTGCCGCATTCTGAGCAGCGCTTCGAGCACGACGATGTGACTTTTCGCCAGCCCGCGCTGCTGGATCGCCTTGCGAACCTTGTCCGACATCGACAGCCGAATGGCGTCGTAGAGATCGCGCTGCTTGCCCTCCAGGAC
>DAIMKE010000276.1:0-7227 GCA_036721875.1 Bradyrhizobium sp.
CTCGCTCAATTCCTTGCGTTCCCGTGCAAGATCGGCCTGCTCGGTATCCGACTGCGAACTTACGGAAACATATTCGCCAGCCGCCATCGACATTGCTCCGGCCACCAATCCCGCAATACCTGCGATCAAGACGTCGTTTCGCGTTGCAGCCGCCGCGGCAACGCCGACAATCAGACTCGCGGTAGAAATGATGCCGTCATTTGCCCCGAGAACGGCGGCTCTCAGCCATCCAATCCGATCGACGAGATGGCTTTCGGGGTGCGTGCGAAGGCGACTCATGTCCTCTTCCTCATGATCCTGAAGCCGCTTTCCGGCAGCCACTGTCTTGAAATTCCTCGAAGCTGCTGATGCTCCCTGCGTCCATTTGCGCCGACAAGTGCCTGCGTTGCTTGAACTAGGTCAACCTCGCCCAGCCAAATTGCGGGCCTGACGCACATTCACACGCACACCGGGGGCAACGCGATCGCCGGGATAAACAATAACCGATTCGCCCGGCGCCAAACCCGAAGCGACAGCGGCAAGGCTGCCGGACCGGCGCAGTAGCCTGACGTCTCGGATCTCGGCACGTCCATCCCTCACAACATAGACGGTCCAGTTTTCCCCTTGGCGGAACAAGGCGCCCGCGGGGATGATCGTCGCGTCCTCTTGCGTGAAGACGCTAACGCGGGCATCGACCTGATAAGCATCGCCGAGCCCAGCCCATTTCTCGGCCGGGGACATCAAATCAACTAGGACGTTGACCCGTTGTTCTTCCACGCCGAGCGTCGAAACTTTGGTGAAGGCTGCCGGCTCAACCCGGCGAACTCGTCCGGAAAGCTCTCCTTATCCGCCCCAATGCTCGATCACCACTTGAGCGCCGGGGCGAATTTCGACTGCGTCGGTGCTCAAAACGTCAACGACTACTTCGAGATCGCGAGGATCCCCAATCTCCAGCAATGGCGCGCCGGGCTGGACGATGGTTTCGCTTTCCTGAGCAACTTTCAGCACGACACCGGCAACCGGCGCTGTCAGGTTCCAGCTTTCGGGCTTCAAGTCGGCACCATCGCGATACCGAGCCAGCACGGCTTGCGGGCGGACTGACTTGGCGGCAGTCGCCAACGGCAGCTTTGCGCCAGAAGCTGCCAGTCGCAATTCAACGATGACGATGTCTGCTTTAACGTGCCGGTGGCCGATCTCTTCGATCTCAAGGACCGACGGGCGGTAGAAGGGTGAGCGCGCCTTGGCGCTCAGACCGCCTCACTGCGGCAAATCCTTGCAGAGCTTGATCACGATCATGACTGCCGAACCGATTGCGACTGCCACCGGGCACACAAACGGCAACTCATCCAGCAGGCCGACAAGGACCGCTCGGACGCGGAGAGTTCTCTTCACATTCGCGAAGCGCCAGCCTGCCACACCCATCGGACATCTCCGTTTGGCCCCCAGCAGCAGCGGTCTGATTTTCAACGCGACGCGAGCCCTTGGCTATTGCCAACTCGGGTGTTCCCTAGATCAAGGTGAAGGAACCCTTGCTTGAGCGCTCATTTGTGTGCAGATCACGGGCCGCGATGTGGCGCATGGCAATACAAAATCCGCGACCTTCTTGCATTGGAACGCCGGGGCCGGTGCGAGGTTAGATAAATCTCGCAGCATCGCGGCTGCGCTGAGGGGGCGTTGCACTGGAGGCAGCGCATGAAAGTCATCATCGACGAAGACGGAGAGATCATCGCCAAAGCAACCGATGACCATACTCTGATCGGCGGCCACCACCGCCTCTCGGTGGCGGCCAGCCTCGGTAAAAGACTGTTCTGGCGAGATACCGGCGAACCTATAAAGCTTGACCTCTTCTTCAAGCATCATGGAAGTTCTCTTCGATATTCAGCCTGAGCCGCTCGCCGAGCATATCATTTGGCAAGCCGCCGGAACCGAAGCCGTTAAAGCCACCGAAGCCGTCCACGCCCGTGGCGGCTGAGCGACGCGCATCATGCAACGGCGGATGCCGTCGCTGCCAACGATGCCTTGGGCAGGACAACGGGCGATGATCGGCGTGTGCTGGCACCGCGTAAGTCGAGGTCATACTGGGCCGCTACCCAAGGCGCTTCGGCGTCCGCTGCCGGATGACGCGGTCACGTTGGTGATGCGCGGCATGGATAAGGAAGACAGGGCTGCAGCATGACGGATAACGGTGGAAAACGCTGGCGCTGCTGATCAATGGAGGCGGCGCTCCCAGCACAGCAGCCACTCCGGCATCACGTCGAGCGCATGACACAGCTTTATCAGCTCGATCGGGTACAGCCGCGCGCGCCCACGCTCCCAGCTCACGATCTGTGCCTCACTGTAGCCCGTCAGTTCGGCAAGCTCGCGGCGATCCATGTGGGCCTTGGCCATCGCACGCGTCAGGCGCTCGCCGATCCGTTGCTGCTTGGCAGCGTAATTCACTTGAGGCATCGCCGCGCCTCCCTCTGCCCGACTGTAGCCTACACCAAAGTGTTAGGAGACGGCAGACTTTCCCGCGCCAAAGGACGCGCGCCTTGGGACGAGGCCAAGGCGTTGCAGCGGCCCCTGCCGGATGACGCGCTGAAGATCGTGATGCGAGGCGCGGACAAGGAAGATGAGGCGGCGGCGTGATAACGAGCGTCGCAGAGGCGGCTCCGCCGAGGTTTGGAGGTCCCTCGACGGAGCCGCATTCACCGCGCCGCTTTTCAAAGCTACCGTTCATCCCAAATTCGTCTGCACGTTAATCAACATAAGAATGCGAAACCTCCTTGGTGTGGCGTGACGGTTACGCTCTCGATCCCTTGCCCTCGTCAGTCGAAGCGCAACGAGGCCCAGCCGTGTCTCGTCAACCAAGCCAGCGTGGTTGAACTGCTAACCGCGATCACGCTGGTCGCTTCCTCACCAGGCGCAAGGTCCGCTTTGCAACTATCAACAGACATCGTCATGGCGCGGCACGTCCGATAAGTGCCGAACATCCGACATCCGAGGAGATATCGTTCTCGATCATTCGCTGATCCGCCGCTGTGTCCTGATCCCCACACCGCGACTAAAACAGTGTCTGATTGTTAGCTTTCGAACAGACAGGTCAATTCCGTTTTATTTTGATCGGCTCCCAGTCCAACGTCCTGATTCGTTTGGGAGCTGATGAATGGATCGTTCTGTTATTGCGGATGTTCCGCGCGACAAGTATGTCGAGCGGTGTAAGCAACGCGCATTCGATCATCTTGACCGAGGCGATCTCAAAAGCGCGGTCTCCTCATTCATCAACGATATGGATGCCCGTCCTGATTGCGAGTTGCCGCACCACTTGGCAGAGCTTGGTGTCGTGCTGTGGATGAGTAGGGATGTACAGGGTTGGAAGGCCTTGATCGAAGGGATCAAGTGATAATTGGGCTACAAGGGCAATATGATATCAGTGTTAGTTTAAGCGGCACGCGATCCTACATCTAACGCGCTATGCGCCTCGACCTCGGCGACTTCCGGTCTACTCCGGTGAACGGACATTTCAGGCAGGTGGGCACGTCTCAAAGGTACCAAGTTCAGACCTCGGCGCACCCGAGCGCGAGGTCCGCTTTGCACCTATCAACGGACATCGTCAGCTTGGTGCGGCACGTCCGGTAAGTGCTGCCAAACTGAGAAGTCCGGGGGGACCACCCGAAGGTCGGCTTGCCCTCACAAGCGGACTCATGCACTGCAGCAAACGTCGCTGTTATTCAATCATCTCGGCGGCAAGGATTGCAGATCGCCGCAGCAGCCTGGATATTTCACATTCATTCTCTCGCCTAAAATTGGCATTTTTGATCCCGATCCAAGGTAGACCCAGTCAAAACTTCATCTACGATCGTCGTTGCGGACGGATAAACTATCAATCAGGCGGACCGGCGCCATCCAGCATTCTCGCGAACTATCATACGGGAAGTTGTTCGAAGACTTTTTTGCGTTTTCTTTGGAATGAACGATGACTTGATTGCGGGCTACTAACCAGTGGAGCCTTCGATGACCAAAGAAACAAGAACTCCAGAGCCGCTCTACTATATGGATCTTTGTCAAGGTGCATTTCTGATCGAAATAGACGACCCTGCCGGTTTTAGACTAGGTCAACTCATCGCCATGGCGACCGTTCTACTTTTCGCTTTGCTTCAATTTTGTATAGCCAGCTGGGTCTTAGGCGGCGCGTAGCGTTATACGAGGATATGGAGCGGGCTCGCCAAATCGCCCGCTCGTGAAAACCCCTCGACCAGCTCTCTCCCGCTGACGCTGAGATTGTCGCGAGGGCAATCGCTGAAGGTATCGCACGGGGGCGCAGGCACGGATTGGAGATGGGGCAGGCGCACCTCGAAGCGTAAGCATGGAACAGGATGCTTCTAATTGCGGGCAAGGCGGACATGTGAGCCTATACGAGGTCGGCTAAGGGGCAAAGGCGGCCACTCGAAGGTCCGTTTTATGGAACCAGGCCGCCAAGTCGGAATAGATTGATTTGCTCGCGTTCGAGCGACGCGGAGGGCGGGACGGCGGAGGTCGCCCCATGTCTGTACATCCAACCAGTAGAAGCCGGCGCCCTTGGAACAAGGGACTGCTTATCGGCCAGAAGAAGCCCCTCGAGCCGAAGCACGTCTGGTCCATTCGTGTCAGGTTGGAAATTGCAGGATCAAGACGGGATCTTGCAATCTTTAACCTAGCAATCGATAGCAAGCTTCGCGCCTGCGACTTGGTCAAGCTCCATTTGGACGACATCTGTTCAGGATTTAAAGTGCGGCATAGGGCGACAATCGTCCAGAAGAAGACTGGTCGACCGGTCCAATTTGAGATCTCGGAGCAGTCAAGAAATTCCGTTGAAGCTTGGCTGCCAATACTCCGAACTACCGGTGCTCGATTTCTCTTTCCAAGTCGACTTCGTGCAAGTCCTCACATTTCTACCCGCCAATATGCCCGAATGGTGCATCGCTGGGTCGAAAGTATTGGCTTGGAGACCGTCTTGTACGGCACGCACTCGATGCGGCGCACGAAGGCCTCTCAGATTTACCGCAAAACCGGTAATTTGCGCGCCGTGCAGTTACTCCTCGGCCACACAAAGCTAGAGAGCACAGTTCGATACCTCGGGATTGAGGTCGATGACGCACTAAATATGGCAGAGCAGATTGAGCTATAGCTCACCGACCACCGGCATAACGCCCGGGGGTCGCCTTGCACCAGAACCGGGCCAATCGAGGATAGAATATAATGATGTCCGCGTTTCGCCCAGAAGCGGACATCGCCCTCCTGATTAGCCATGTCCGAAAGTGCTAGCGGACCATGGGTACATCCCTCTTCTTTACAACGGGGGTTTATTGATCAGCCCCTTATTGCCCATCTGAACAGACTCGCAAGAGAAATCCTGCAGCTGGTGCTACCAATATCGTCTTCATTGTCCAGGCAGCAGCCATGAGATTCGACCAGCCGCGGCTTGTTACCCTGTCCCTCACGCGGCGGCCGGCGGAGCGTGGCCCGCTGCTACATTATCGTTGTTGGGTTCGCGTCAGGCAGCGCGCACCGAATTGAGGAATTTGGCTACCTCGACCTTAAGGCGGTTGCTGTCGCCGGACAGCATTTGCGCTGCCGATAGCACCTGCGAGGAAGCCGAACCAGTCTCACCGGCGGCGCGCTGGACGTCACTGATATTGGCGGAAACCTCCTGGGTGCCCTGCGCGGCCTGCTGCACGTTGCGGGAGATTTCCTGCGTTGCCGCGCCCTGCTCTTCCACGGCAGCCGCGATGGTCGAGGAAATCTCCGACAGGCGCTCGATGGTCCCGCTGATCTCCCTGATTGCGCTCACCGACTCTTGCGTCGCAGCCTGAATGCCCGAAATCTGCTGGCTGATCTCGCCGGTGGCCTTGGCGGTCTGCTCAGCCAACGCCTTCACTTCAGAAGCCACCACGGCAAAGCCGCGGCCGGCCTCGCCCGCGCGCGCCGCCTCGATGGTAGCGTTGAGCGCGAGCAGGTTGGTTTGGCCGGCGATGGTGTTGATGAGTTCGACCACGTCGCCGATGCGGCCCGCCGCCTTCGACAATTCACCAACGCGTTCGTTGGTATTGCGGGCCTGATCAACGGCCTCGTTGGCCATCCGCGCGGATTCCTGCACCTGGCGGCTGATCTCGGTGACCGACGAGGTCAGTTCCTCCGTCGCCGACGCCACCGACTGCACGTTGGTCGACGCTTCCTCGGACGCGGCCGCCACCGTCGTAGCCAATTGCTGCGATCGATCAGCGGTGGAGGTCAGTGTTTTGGCGGAGGCTTCCAGTTCGGTCGACGCCGAGGAAACCGTCTCGACGATCTCGCCGATCTTGGCCTCAAAATCATCGGCAAGCCGGTTCATGGCGGCGACCTTCTCGACCTGCGCGGCTTTTTCCAGGGCCGCCCGCTCCGCCTGCATGGCCTGCACCTTTTCCGCATTTTCCTTGAACACCAGCAACGCGCACGCCATTGCTCCCATTTCGTCGCGGCGCTCGACACAGGGCACAGCAATCGACGTATTGCCTTCGGCGATTTCGCCCATCGCGTCCGTCATCTGATTGACGGATCGAACGATCCGATTGAACACGATCCATAGCGCACCGGCGGCAAGCAGTATCGAGAACGCCATCAGGACGCCATTGACCAGCAGCGTTTGCAGACTGCTTCGCTGCGAAGTTTCGGCGAGTTTCACCGCTTCCTGACTTGCCAGCGCGCTGAGCGCAATGACGTCGTCGATCGCCTTGGTCGACTGACTGAACCATTCAGCGGAATTGACGGGATAAGCGCCCCCGCCAAGTCCGGCGGCATAGACGCCCTTGCGGGTCTCTTCGAACCGGCGGAACACATTCTCGCGCACGCGTTCAGTGCCGCCCACAACACTCTGCGGCGCCGACGATTTTGCGGCATAGGCTTGCACGTAGTCCCAGGCAGCTTCTAGTCGACCGCGGAATGTCGCGAGGGTGCTGATCTCCTGCGAGCTCATCGGCTTGGCGGAAGCCACCAGCGCTGCTACTGCGGCCCTCTCGCGCCCGAGATACTCGCTCATAACCCAGACGAAGTGCTTCAGGTTCTGCAGGCTCGACAGGCGGGACTGGACGTCATCTTCCTCCATCGCCGCGGCGACGCGGAGGGCCTGGCTGGCGGTGATCAGCCCGGTGATGGTCGGAGCCCACTGCGAAACGATGGCTTTGTCACGCGCGCCTGCTGGTTTGGTGATCTCGGCATACGCGCGCGCGCGAAGCGCCGCAACCTGCTCATGCG
>DAIMKE010000277.1:0-7215 GCA_036721875.1 Bradyrhizobium sp.
GGACAAGGTCAGCTGGAAAGAAGCCAAGGCGTTCGCGCAAGGCGTTTGCCAGTGGATGGCGAACGACGAGCCTGAGCGTTATCTCCTCAACATGTCGAAGAAGGCGCGCAGGGGAAAGATCTTTCTCGATTACCTGCGCAACGACCGCATGGCGACCGCGGTCGCCGTGCTGTCGCCCCGCGCACGCGAAGGCGCAACCGTCTCGATGCCGCTGACCTGGACGCAGGTGCGCGCCGATCTCGATCCGAAGAAATATACGGTACGCACGGTGCCGGCGCTGCTCGCAAAGACCAAGGCGTGGCAGGGCTACGAAGACGCCGCAGCGTCGATCAAGGCGGCGATGAAGAAGCTGGCTTCAAACCTTTGAACGCCACAAGCACATCGATTGCGATAGACTCGTCACGCCCGGGCTTGTCCCGGGCATCCGCGTCTTCACAGTATAGCGGTCGGTAAAGACGTAGATGGCCGGGACAAGCCCGGCCATGACGAGTTCGATCGCGGGTCGGCGGTCTACAGCTTCCCGAGCAGCAGCAGGATCAACAGGATCACGATGATCAACCCGAGGCCACCGCCACCGTAATAGCCGGTGCCGTAGAACGGACCGCCGCCGATGCCGCTGAAACCGCCGAGCAGGGCGATGATGAGAATGATAAGAATGATAGTCCCGAGTGACATGAATTTCTCCTCAGCCCGCTGGGCCGTTTTGTGCTCTGCCTGCCTGCGGCGGAACAACACACCGGAACATTGAAAGTTCCATTTTGGACGCGATAATGCGCCAGCCTCTTCCTTTCGAACCGCATGCGATTACATGCGGTTGGTAGTCAGAGAGGATTCAAGCAAATGACCAAGCCGCTCGTGGTTTCGATTCCGCATAGCCTGGGACGCGAGGAAGCCATGCGCCGCCTGAAGACGGGGCTTTCGCGCGCCGCCACCAGCGTGCCGGTGCTGAGCGTCGACGAGGAACGGTGGGAAGACAACCGCATGATCTTCCGGGTTCGCGCGCTCGGGCAGGCGGCGGCCGGCCATGTCGACGTCGCCGAGGATCACGTGCAGGTGGAAGTCGTGTTGCCATGGCTGTTGCAGCGTTTCGCCGAAGCGGCGCAAGCCGCGATCCGCAGTCGCGGCACGCTGCTACTGACCAAGAAGAGCTGACGCCCGGCTGCGCTTTCGTGCGGGCTTTGCTGCGCCGTTGAACCTGGCCTTCAGCACCGCGACCGGCAGGTGCGCCAAAAGATCCGACAGACGCAATTGCGTCGCGTCGGCATCGGCAAAACCTTCCACGGCATAGCCGCTGACATTCAGCGCCGCATCATACGTGGCCGAAGCCGGCCAGTTCCGGCCCTGGTCGGTGAATTCAGCGAACCAGCGCGGGACCATGACGATCGCGGCATCGCGGCCGTGCCGCCGCGCGAATGCGATGAAATGATCGTGGTGCTGCCCGGTTACTTCCAGCGGCTCGTAATCGCCGTTCGTGAATACATCAGCAAGTTCTGCCCGCAGCTTCAGGAGGTGCCGGGTCCAGGCCAGCTTCAAATGGCCGCTCGGCCATTCCCGCACCAGCCGATCCCAGTCCGGCATCTCCAGCGTATCCAGCAGGCGGGCGCGCGCGGAAAAATCGACCGGCCGGCGGTTGTCGGGGTCGACCAGCGAAAAATCCCAAAGCTCCGTGCCCTGGTAGAAATCCGGCACGCCCGGCATGGTCGCCTTCAGCGTGATCTGGCTGAGCGAATTCAGCGCGCCCAGCAGCGACAGGCGCTGCGCCAGTGTTTGCAGCGAGCCCAGAAATTCGGCTGACAGCGCGGGATCGAGGATTTTTGCGACGAAGCTCTTGATACCAGCTTCATAAGGTTCATGGGGGTTGAGCCAGCTCGTCTCTTCCTTGCCCTCACGCGCAGCCTTGAGCGCGTATGCCTGCATCCGTTCCGCAAACGAAGCATCGTCGGGCTGCCATGCGCCCAACAGCGCCTGGTACAGCATGTATTCGAACGTCGCCGACGGTGCGCGGAAGTTGTCCTCCGCCAGCACATGCGGCGCGTTGAGCACTTTCCACCGCGCCACGGCGCTGGTCCATTCGCCGGAAATTTCCGCGAGCGCCATGATCCGCGCGCGGGCATCCTCGCCGCGCTTGGTATCGTGGGTCGCCGTCGCCGTCATGCCGTGTGGCCATTCCCGGGCGCGAGTCTGCATCATCGCATGAAAGGCTTCCGCGGAGAGCGCCTTTGCCGAGGGATCGCCGCCCACTTCGTTGAGTGCGAGCAGGCGGTGGTAGCGGTAGAAGGTCGTATCCTCCAGCGACTTTGCCATCATCGGTCCGGTGAACTGCTGCACCTTCAGCGCAAACCGGCGCACGCGCGGCGTGCTGTGGGCGGCGCGGCCGGGGCCGACCAGATCCATCGTCAGGGTGTCGCGGAGGAAGTCGAAGATGCCGTCGTCGGCCGCAAACCAGTCGGCGCGCGCGCGTTCGATGGTCTCCGCGATCAGCTTGCGGTCATGCTCGGTCGCGTCAGAAGACGTCAGGTAGGTGCGGTAGACCGGGAAGTGCAGCACGTAGAGTTCGAGCGCCTGCCGCAGGCTGTCGGCGGAATAATCGCGGGTAGAGTAATGCCCGCTGGCGATGCGCGCGAGCAGGCGCGTCAGCACGGTGAACTCGCTGGCCAGCAGCGTTTCCAGCACGCGGCGCTTGGCCGCCTTCAGGAGCGGCTCCAGCTGCGGCGAACGGTTGCTGATCTGCCGCCAGACCTCGTCAAGCGGTTCGAGGCCGCTTCCATCTGTCAGCGCCTGCGTGATGACGTTCATCCACTCATATCCGGTAGTGCCTTGGACGCCGCTGAACGCGGGCAGCGTCTCCTGCTCGCCGAGAATCTTTTCGATCACCACGTAGAACGGCGCGGCGCGGTCCCGCTGCGCCTCGCGGACCAGCCGGCGAAGGCGTTGAAAATACTGGACGGGATCGCGCAGGCCGTCGATGTGGTCGAGCCGCAGTCCCTGCAGCTTCCCTTCCTCGATCAGCCGTCTCACCAGGCGATGGATCGCCTCGAACGTGCCGGCGTCCTCGACGCGCAGCCCCGCCAGCGTATTGATGTCGAAGAAGCGGCGGTAGTTGATATCGCTGGAGGCGAGCCGCCAGTGGGCGAGCCGGGAGTGCTGGCGTTCCAGCAGATGATGCAGCGCCAGCGTCGCGGTCGCGCGATCCGCCCCGGCGCGATAGGCGTCGAGCCCGCGCGCGATGATATCCAGCGCGCCGGATATATCCCTCAACCGGGCCTTGAAGTCCGGCGCTTCCTTGCGATTGGGACGGCGCAGCCCGGCGTAGCGCGCGGCCAGAGCAAGCATGTCCATGCCGGCCGCACTCTGCTCGCCGCCAGCTTCCTTGACGACCATGCGCAAGATTTCGCCGTAGCGCTCCGGCGCAATCGGAAGGCGATGTTCGAAATACCAGGCCGAAAAACTGCCTTCATCGGCGTCATAGCGCAGCTCGATCTCGCCGCGCTCCAGCGCTTCCCCGTAGGATACGCCGAGGATCGGCAGCAGCACGCCGCCACGATTGCGATGCGGCAGCTGCTCCCAGTCGATGTCGAACGAAGCTGCATGCGGTGAGGCTGGCCCCCATTCGAGCACGTCGAGCCACCACGGGTTATCGGCAAAATGCACGCCGACATGATTGGGCACGAAATCCAGAATGAGTCCGAGGTCGTGCGCCCGCAATGCAGCGCTCAGCCGCTCGAATCCGGTTTCGCCGCCAAGCTCCGGATTGAACTGCGTGTGGTCGACGATGTCGTAGCCGTGGCTCGATCCCTTGCGCGCTTTCAGGAACGGCGAGGCATAGAGATGCGTGATGCCGAGCGCCTTCAAGTACGGAACGACGCCGGCGGCGGCCTCGAAATTGAAATCGGCGGTGAGCTGCAGGCGGTACGTCGCGATCGGGATCGCCGGGGGCATTTTGCTATCCGATGTGCCAGCGCACCGACCATGGCGGGGCGCGCTCACTCAACTCGCTGCCCCAGATCAGGGTTCCCCTGGCTTCGGCTGCTGGTTGGCCGACGGTCTGATCCGACAGGTTTGCGGAGAGGCTGAGCATGGCGCCGTCGCCCATGCGCCAGTTGGCGGTGAGCAGGCCATTGTTCGCCGCGTGAGCCTCCCCGAAGGCGGCGCCCGCCAAGCGGGGCAAGATCTGCTCTCGTCGGACTTTCAAGAGATCTTTCACCAGCGTCAGGCGCTTCCGCGCCGCGGAGGCCTCCCGCCCGTCCCAGTCGAGCACGGCGGCTTCTCTGGTCGAGGCGGCAAGCGCGTCGGGTACTTCGTCGCCATATTCCGCATAGGCCCAGGCCAGTTCGACGCGACGGCCCTTGCGGACGGCGTCGGCGAGATCGCCGCCGAAATCGCAGAAGAACGGGAAGGGGGCTTTCGATCCCCATTCCTCGCCCATGAACAGCATGGGGATGCCGGGCGCGATCAGCAGCACCGCCAGCGCCGCTTCGATCGCGCGCGCGTCCGCGACGCTTTCAAGGCGGTCACCCAGCGCGCGATTGCCGATCTGGTCGTGGTTCTGCAGAAAATTGATGAAGGCCGTTGGTGCCAGATGCCCGCTCGGTTCGCCGCGATTTCCGCCGCGAAACTCAGATGCTTCGCCCTGATAGACGAATCCTGATGACAGCGAGCGGGCGATGTCCGAGATCGGCGAGCGCTGGTAGTCGCAATAATAGCCCTGGCTCTCGCCGGTCATCAGCACGCGCCAGGCGTGATGATAGTCGTCGTTCCACTGCGCGCGGTATTTGCCCTGCGGCGGCTCCTGGGCGGGGTCCAGAATGCTCGCGCGATTGTCGCCATTTTCCAGCACCAGGTGAATATGGCGCCCGGTTTCCGCGGCAAGCCTGCCGGCGGCGGCGCTGATATCGTGCAGCAGCGAGAGCCCGCCCGGCTCGACAATGCTGTTGACCGCGTCGAGCCGAAGCCCGTCGAAACGATAGTCGCGCAGCCAGTGCAGCGCATTCTCGATTGCAAACGCGCGCACTTCGCGCACGCGATAATCGATCGCGCTGCCCCACGGGGTCTGCGCCTCGGTGAAGAAGCCAGGCGCATAGCGGCCGAGATAATTCCCCTCCGGCCCGAAATGATTATAGACCACGTCGAGCATCACCATCAGCCCGCGCCGGTGCGCCTCGTCGATCAGCTTCTTGAGATCCTCAGGGCTGCCATAGGCGCTGTCGGGCGCATACAACAGCACGCCGTCATAGCCCCAGTTGCGCGATCCGGCGAAGTCCGCCAGCGGCATCAGCTCCAGCACCGTGATGCCGGTCTCCACGAGATGATCGAGCCTGTCGATCATGGCGCGATACGTGCCTTGCGCGGTGAATGTGCCGACATGGGCCTCGACGATGACGGCTTCCTGCCACGGCCGCCCGCGCCAGTCCTTGGCCTGCCACGCATAGGCCGCGTGATCGATCACCTCGCTCGGGCCAAACACGTCCTCGGGCTGGAAGTCCGATGCCGGATCGGGAACGTCGATCTCGTCGTCGATGCGAAACCTGTAGTGCGTGCCGGGCTTTATGCCCGCGATTTCGGCGGTGAACCAGCCATTCTCACCGCGCGTCAGCGCGTGCGGTTTCTCCAGCAGCACATCGACACGATTTGCCGCCGGCGCCCACAGCCGGAACTGCGCACCGGCTCTGGTCAGCCTCGGGCCGAACTGGCGGCTGCTCATGCGGAGCCCGCGAAAGCCAGAACGGTGCGCGGCGGCGCCCTGGTCTCGGCGCCCGAGACGAAATCGGCGGGCGTCTGGACGGCTTGCGCCGTGTTCAACACCTGCTGCCAGTTCTTGTATTCGTCCATCTCGGGCATCTTGAAAGCGATCTCTTCGGGTGCGGCGTTCAGCACGATAAAGATCGGCGCCTGCCCTTGTTCCATCGGCCCCAGCACATAGGCAAGGAAGCGGCCGTCCGGAAACGTCCAGTCGGTCTCCGTCATCTCCTTGGCTGACGGTGTCAGCCACAGCACGCCATACGAACCATCCGTGCGGCGCCCGTCGAGCCAGCGCTGGCAGCGGATCTGCCCGAAGCGCCGGCGCAGCGCGGTCATGTGACCGACAAAGTCGGTGAGGTCGTCGCCTTCCTTGCCGAGATTGTCCCAATCGACCCAGCCGATCTCGTTGTCCTGGCAATAGGCGTTGTTGTTGCCGTTCTGCGAGTTGCCCACCTCGTCGCCGGCCAGCATCAGCGGCGTGCCCTGCGCCAGGAACAGGCAGGCAAGCTGGTTCTTGCGGAGCTGCCGGCGTAGCGCGATGATGCCTGCGTCGTTGGTCGGGCCTTCATGGCCGCAATTGTTGCTGTGGTTGTCGTTGGAGCCGTCGCGATTGTCCTCGCCGTTGGCCTCGTTGTGCTTCTCGTTGTAGCTGAAGAGATCAGCCAGCGTGAAACCGTCGTGCACCGTGATGTGGTTGATGCCGGCGCGCGTCGCGCGGCCGTCGTGATGGAACAGGTCGGACGAGGCGGTCATGCGGCGCGAGATGTCGCCGATCAGGCTGCCTTCGCCGCTCCAGTAGCGCCGCAACGCGCTGCGATAACGGTCGTTCCATTCCGACCATTGCGAGGGGAAGGCGCCGACCTGGTAGCCGCCCATGCCGAGATCCCAGGGTTCAGCGACCATCTTGACGTTGGCCAATACGGGGTCCTGGCGCACCGCGGTCAGGAACGGGGCGTTGCGGTCGAAGCCGTGCGGTTCGCGCGCCAGCGTGGTCGCAAGGTCGAAGCGGAAGCCGTCGACGTGGCAGACCTCGACCCAGTAGCGCAACGAATCCATCACCATCTGCATCACACGCGGATGGGTGAGGTTGACCGAACTGCCGCAGCCAGTGAAGTCGTCGTAGTAACGTGGGTTATCCGGCATCAGCCAGTAGTAGGACGCGTTGTCGATGCCGCGGAACGACAGCGTCGGCCCCAGATGATTGCCCTCGGCGGTGTGGTTGTAGACGACGTCGAGCATCACCTCGATGCCGGCGTCGTGAAGGCGTGCCACCGTGGTGCGGAACGAATCCAGCGCGTTGTCCTGGGCGTAGCGCGGTTCCGGCGCGAAGAACGCCAGCGTGTTGTAGCCCCAGTAGTTCGACAGCTTCTTCTCGACCAGCATGCGGTCGTCGACCAGCCCATGAATCGGCAGCAGTTCGATGGTGGTGACGCCGAGCCGCTTGAGATGATCGATCATGGCGGGCGAGGACAGCCC
>DAIMKE010000278.1:0-7215 GCA_036721875.1 Bradyrhizobium sp.
GAATTGCCCTTGCCGCGATCGCCAATGCCGGCATCGGACTGCTGGTGTTCATTGCCGACGATCGCCAGTTGCGCGACATCACGTTCTGGCTGCTGGGCTCGCTGAGCGGCGCGACCTGGCCCAAGCTCGCCGCGCTGGCGCCGGTGCTGGGGATCGCCCTGGTCGCCTGCCTGTCGATCGCGCGCGGGCTCGACGTGCTGGTGCTCGGCGAAGCCGAGGCGTTTCACAGCGGCGTCGATGTCGAGCGGCTGAAGCGGATTTCGATCGTGCTGGTGTCGGCCATGACCGGGGTTGCGGTTTCGGTCTGCGGCGTCGTCGGGTTCGTCGGCATCGTGGTGCCGCATCTGCTGCGGCTCGTGATCGGGCCCGCGCACCGGCTGCTGCTGCCGGCTTCGATGCTGCTGGGCGCCGGGCTGATGGTGGGTGCGGATACGCTCGCCCGGACTATCGTTGCGCCCGCCGACATGCCGATCGGCATCCTGACGGCTGCGATCGGCGCGCCGTTCTTTCTGGGTATGTTGTTGCGGCAGCGCGGGCTGGTCTCGCTATGACGTTCATTCTCGAAGCCAAGCCCCTGCTCGAAGCCAAGCCCCTGCTCGAAGCCAAGCCCCTTCTCGAAGCCAAGTCGCTCTCGATGGCGGTCGGCAGCGCGACGCTGGTCGACGCGGTCGACCTGCGTATCGCGGCTGGCGAAATGGTCGCGATCGTCGGTCCCAACGGCGCCGGCAAATCGACGCTGCTGCGGATGCTGTCCGGTGACCTTCGCCCGACGACGGGCCATGTCGAACTGAAGCAGCGCGAAATCCGCAGCTACCCGCCGCGCGAGCTCGCACACCACCGCGCGATGCTGTCGCAGCATGTCAGCGTCACCTTCCCGTTCACGGTCGAGGAGATCGTCCATATGGGCGCGGGCGATTCCGGCCGCGCCGGCGCGCAACGGCTGGTCGATGCCGCGCTCGACGAGGTCGGACTGGCGCATTTCAGCGATCGGCAATTGCCGACGCTCTCCGGCGGCGAACAGCAGCGCGCGCATCTCGCACGCATCCTGGTGCAGCTCGCCTGCGGTGAGGCGTTGCACGGACCTGGTCTATTGTTGCTGGACGAGCCGACGTCCAGTCTCGACATGCGTCACCAGATTGATCTCGTCGAGACGGCGCGGCGCCGGGCGCAGGGCGGCACCGCCGTGGTCGCGGTGCTGCATGATCTCAACCTCGCGATGCGGTTCGCCGACCGGATCGTGCTGTTGCATCACGGCAAGCTCGCCGTCGACGGTGGCCGCACCGAGGCGATCACCGCCGAGACCATTCGCAGGATTTTCGAGGTCGACGTCGAGATCGACTACACCGAAAGCGGTATACCGTTCCTGCTGCCGCAGACGATGCGGCCGGTGGCATAGCGCCGCGCCCTTTATCCAACGGCGATACGCGCGCTTCATAAAACTGTCAGTCGCGCGTTACATCCACTGTCCAGAACGGCTCATCATCAAACCGAGGAGATCGATCATGCGCATGTCCCTGCTCTGTTCCGTCGCGGCCGTCGTTTTGACCAGTACCGCTGCGTTTGCGCAAGGCGAAGGCGAATTTCCCGCGACGCTGAAGGGCCACGCCGTGCTGCCGGCGCAAACCTTTGTCGATGCCCCCGCAGATGCGCCTGACGACCTCAAGACCTCGGGCAGATACACCACCGGCAAGCGCGTCGATGCCGTCGGCAGCGTGATGGGAAAATCCTATGAGCGGCCGACCGGCGTGTCGTTGCCGTTCAAGGGCCAGCCGCTGCAGGGCCACTCCGGCATCAAGGTGATGGCGGACGGCTCGTTCTGGGTGCTCACCGACAACGGCATGGGCTCGCGCTACAACTCAGCCGATTCGATGCTGTATCTGAACCGGCACAAGATCGATTGGGCGTCCGGCAAGATCGATAGGCAGGAAACCATCTTCCTGCACGATCCCGACAAGAAGGTGCCATTCCGTATCCTGCATGAGAACACCGCGAAACGTTATCTCTCCGGCGCCGATTTCGACACCGAGGGATTTCAGATCGTCGGCGACACCTTCTGGATCGGCGACGAGTTCGGCCCCTATGTGCTGAAGGCCGACAAGACCGGCAAGATCCTCGCCGTGTTCGACACCATGGCCGACGGCAAGCTGGTGCGTTCGCCGGATCATTGGTCGGTGCAGTCGCCGGCAGCTCCAGGCGCAACCTACACGACGGTGAATTTGCGCCGCTCCAAGGGTTATGAAGGTTTCGCCGCCTCGAAGGACGGCAAGTTCCTCTACGGCCTGCTGGAAGGGCCGCTGTGGGATGCCGAGAAGAAAGACGTTGAAAAGGTCGATGGCAAGGAAGCCGCGCGCATCCTCGAATTCGACGTCGCCGCTGAAAAGTTCACCGGGCGCTTCTGGACCTACGTGTTCGAGCAGAACGGCAACGCGATCGGCGACTTCAACATGATCGACGGCACGAGCGGCCTGGTCATCGAGCGCGACAATGGCGAAGGCACCGCGGACAAGGCCTGCCCGCAGGGCCAGCGCGGCGAGAACTGCTTTCCGGACCTCGCCAAATTCAAGCGCGTCTACAAGATTGAACTGTCCGACGCCAATGTCGGCAAGCCGGTCCGCAAGGTCGCCTATATCGACCTGATGAAGATCAAGGATCCGGAAAAGAAGGCGCGCAAGCCGCTCAACGACGGCGTGCTCACGTTCCCGTTCTTCACCATCGAGAACGTCGACCGCGTCGACGATACGCACATCATCGTCGGCAACGACAACAACCTGCCGTTCTCCTCGAGCCGCGACCCGAACAAGGCCGACGACAACGAGTTCGTGCTGCTGGAAGTCGCGGAATTCCTCAAGGCGAAGTGATATCCGTACTGTCGCCACGCCACAGGTGTCATCGCCCGGCTCGACCGGGCGATCCGGCATCCCAGAGACGTTTGTGATCGACCGAGAGGTCGCGGCCTACTGGATGCCCCGCTTGAAGCGGGGCATGACAGCGGTGCGCAATCATGACTTCTTCGTCCGGTAATCCCCGAACGTCGTGTCTCGCTGGTCGAGCTGGGTCTTCACGCTCGATCCATCGCGGCGAAACGTCGACATGTAGTTCTTGCTGGCCTCGGTCGTAAACGCCAACGCCTGAATCTCGGTCCCCGCGCGCATCGCAGCACGCGCGCCCATGATCTCCATCGCGCGGTGCACCGAGCGCTTGTTGAGCTGCTGCAATTCCACCGGCACCTTGGCGGCGCGTTCGGCGAAATCCAGCGTGCGCGCATCCAGCTCTTCAAGCGGGAACGAACGCGTCGCAAAGCCCCATTCGGCGGCCTCGCGGCCGGTCATCGCGTCGCCGGTCAACATCAGTTCCATGGCGCGGCGCATGCCGACCATCCAGGGATGATACTGCATGTCCGGCGGGCTCATCAGCCGCACCGGCGGATAGCCGATCTGCGCGTCATCGGCGACGTAGACGACATCGCAGGCGGTCGCCAGTTCAGTGCCGCCGGCCAGGCAATAGCCATGCACCTGCGCCACCACGGGCTTCGCCAGATCCCAGATCGAGAACCAGCCTTCGACGACATGCCGCGACCATTGGCCGGGACCCGAGGCGGAGTGATAGGGCTGGTCGACGCGATTGTCCGCCGACAAATCGTAGCCCGCGGAAAAGCACGGTCCGGCGCCGCGCACGATCGAGATCGACACATCGGGATCGCGGTCCGCCAGCTGCAATACCTCGAACACCTCCGCGCGCAGGCGGTTGTTCAGTGCATTGTGCTTCCCCGGCCGGTTCAGCGTGATGCGCCGGACCCGCGGCCGGGGATCGTCGACGAGAATGTGTTCATAAGGCATCGGCTGGCTTCTCCCTGTTCGCGGACCTGTTGGGCGGCCCTCGACGCGTCAATGCCGGTATCAGAGAGGAAGCCGTCGATGACGGCAAGGCCGCGCGCTGCAGGGAAGCACCCCACCCCGGCGCCGGTCGAATATCCCGCCTGCCCCGGCCGAACACAGCTTGACCTGAATCAACGACAGGCGTCGCGCCCGGGCCTCTGATGATCATTATATTGATGGGAGAAGTGCCATGCTTGTCCGTGACGTCATGGTTGCCCCGGTCATCACCGTGGGTCCCTCCGCCACCGTGCAGGAGGTTGCGCAGCTATTCCTCGAAAAGCAGATCAGCGCGGTTCCGGTGCTGGACAACAACGGCAAGCTCGTCGGCATCGTCAGCGAAGGCGATTTGCTGCACCGCGTCGAGGCCGGCACGGAACGGCACCGCTCCTGGTGGCTTCGCGTATTGGTCGAGAGCGACACGCTGGCGGACGAATACGTCAAATCCCACAGCCGCAGGGTTTCGGATGTCATGACGCGGGATGTCATCACGACCTCGCCCCAGGCGCCGCTGCATGAAGTCGCTGCCCTGATGGAGAACAACGGCGTCAAACGCTTGCCAGTTCTGGAGAACGGCCAGCTTGTCGGTGTCGTGAGCAGGGCCAATCTGCTTCAGGCGGTGGCGAGCGCACGCAAGTTGCTCGACATCGCCCCGACGGACAAGGCGATCCGCGATCGGATTCTTGCGAGCCTGAAGAAGGAAACCTGGACCCACACCGGACTGCTGAACGTCACCGTCTCCAACGGTATCGTCGATCTGTGGGGCGTTGCGGATTCGGATGCCGAGCGAAAGGCGATCAGGGTAGCGGCGGAATCCGCGGCCGGCGTCGGAGCCGTCCACGACCATCTGGTCACCTACCGGGGCGGCGGCTGGGCCTGAGCGATCGCGGCTGCCCCTGCTGCGCTTCCGATCCTCTGCCGTGGGAGAGGACCGGAAGGCGCATCGCTTGTTGTCGGCTCAGCCTGACGGCGTCATCACGACATTCTTGTCTTTCGGCCAGCGGATGCGCCAGGCGAAATTGATGTCCTTCACTTCGCCTGCCTTTGCCTCATAGGCCCATTCCAGCACGCCGCGCTTGTCGCGGATGTTGGTCGTGGTCGGCGCCGTGGTCTGTGGCAGCATCTCGACCACGATGTCCTCGTTCTCGCTGACCGGCAACTGGTCCTCGATCGCGATCCTGATCGGGAAATCGTGGCCGTTGCGCACCGTGGTCTTGAAGGCGCGCTCGTCGGTCTTCGACGTCGTCACGATCAGGCCGCCCGTTCCCTCGTTGCGCTTGAGAACGGCGCGCTCGATCCTGATCTTGTCGTCGGCGCCGAAACCGAGCCGCACGGTTTCGTCCTTCCCGGCGGCGGCCATGTAGCCACGGCCGACGAAGACGCCATCGCGGTAGATCGCAACCGCGCCCGCAAGGAGCGGCGCGTCCTCGCCCTGCTTGAAGCTCGCTTCAAGGAATGCGGTCGGATTCAGCACCGGCACGGCACGTACCGCCAGATCGGGCGCGATGTTCGCGCTGGCGACGCGCAGGCTCTTGGCGCCTTCGCTGGCGCCGAGGCTGATGCGCCCCGGAATCTTGAACACCACCTGGAAACCGCCGACTTCCGTGGTGGCCTGTCGCTCTTCCGCCTTCTCGGCCCCACTAGTCCCTCCTCCAAAGCGGAATTGCTGAATTCTGTCGAAGGGCGGACTTGCGGGTGCACTGACGGGCGCGGCCGAACGCGACGGTTGCGGATACTGCACGATCAGCGAATTCAAGTCCGGCGCCTTGCCGCCGCGCGCGGTCCGCACGGTGGAAACGGCGAGCGCGACATTCGACCAGTCCTCGCCGGTTTCTTGTGTGATTTCGGCGCGGCGAACCAGTTCCAGCGCCGGCTTGCGGTCCCTGGCGCCGGTATCTAGGCGGGCGTCGTAGAGCGGCGTCCAGCGTGCGTTGCGCACAGTATAGGTCACCCGCAGGGTCGCCTTGGTCGCGGCGGCTGCCGCGAGTTCGATCCGGACTTCCATCTTGCTCGACGGTTTCTGCGTCCGATCCTGCTGGAGCCGCGCGACTTCACGGTCGATCTCGCGCTGTTTGCGCACGGCGTCGCGGATCGCGGCGTCGGTGATCGCGACCTCCTCCGCGACCGCGGCGAAGGCCGCACGCCATTCGGCAATGGGACGTGCTTCGCCCTTATCGCCAATTCCGACTGGGGACGCCTCCGCAAAGCGCACCGCGAATTTGCGCCGCTCGGTGGCGGCGTCGAGTACGTCTTGCAGATCGTCGCGCTGGTCGTTCAGCGCTTCAAGGCGCTTGTCGAGTTCGGGCAGATTGACTGGCGGCGCGGCGAGCGGCGGCGAGGCCTCGATCGCGCCGATCGTGAGCCTGGCGCCCGCCTCACCCTCGACCCGCAGCGAGGATGGATCGAGCGTCAGCGGAAAATCCTTGAGAACGGCCGAATTCTCGCCGGCGGGAAGATCGAGCGTGACGACCCGCGTGACACTGGCGCCATCGGGATAGACGGTGACGGCATCGACCGCCGAACTGACGTCGATATTTGCCGCCCGCACCTCACCTGCGGCCAGCGCCACGAGAACGACGAGGCTCGCCGTTGAAAAACTGTTCGCAATCAATCGCATGGATTCCCTCCTGAACCGTTCGCCTGATGGCGACGCGCGACAACGCCCATCGCCCCCGGTGATGAGACGCGGCGGCCGAGCAACCGGTTCGATTGGGGTTTCCCTGTGGCTTCGCCCGCGGCGTGACCGCGGCGAAGCTTCTCCTCCGGCAGAGGAGATTGATGCAGAGCCTAGAACGCCAGCGCCTTGGCCTGCTTCACCTGCGGCAGTGCCTGCACCTTGGCCAGCACGTCCGCGGGCACGGGGCCGTCGATCTCGACCAGCGCGATGGCGTCGCCGCCCTGCTTGGTGCGGCCGAGATGGAAGGTCGCGATGTTGATCTGGGCCGCGCCGAGCAGGCCGGCGAAGCTGCCGATGAAGCCGGGCTTGTCCTCGTTGGTGACGTAGATCATCGATTTGCCGAACTCGGCGTCGACCCGGATGCCCTTGATGTCGACCAGCCGCGGCTTGCCGTCGTGATAGACCGTGCCGGACACCGAGCGCTCCTGCCGTTCGGTGACGACCGTGACCGTAATCAGGCTTTCGTAATCGCTCTGCGCGGCGCGCACGATCTCGTCGACCACCATGCCGCGCTCCTTCGCCACCACCGGCGCGGAGACCACGTTGACGTCACCCAGCATCGGCCGCAGCAGGCCCGACAGCACCGCCGAGGTAATCGCCTTGATCTTCATCTCGGCGACATGGCCCTCATAGGTGATCTGGACTTTCGAAATCCCGCTCTCGGTG
>DAIMKE010000279.1:0-7212 GCA_036721875.1 Bradyrhizobium sp.
CGTTCAGCCTGCGCGCGAAGCCGCCGGGCGAGCGGATGTTCTGCAGCCTGATGCCGCTCGCCGCCGCCTTCTTCAACGCCGCGACGACGTCAGCCTCGCTGAAGGCTGCGCCCTCGCCGTGCATGAGGCCGAACTCCGGCTGCAGGTCCGACGCATCGAAGCCGGCCGGCGTCGGCGCAACCGCGCCACTGGCGAGAAACTTTTCCGGGATCAGCACGGTGCCACGGTCGAACTCGGCGAGGTTGACGGGATCAAGCAGCCATGTCCGGAACTCGCGCTTCAGGCTGTCGTCGGCCAGAATACTTGCGCGGTCGATCTGGTTCTCCATCGGAGCTTCAGCGAATGCGCGGACAATCCGGTCGTACCGAAACAACTTCAGCAGATAGTCGGTGCGGAAATCGCGAACGGCGGATTTCGGCGCATGGGCGATCTGCAGGTTGGTCTCGATGCGGTCGATGTTCTCGGGTCCGAGCAGAGCGACCGGACTTTCCCTCGTGTGCAGTTTCTCATTGAGCAGCGCACCGGGCGCGAGCCAGCGATTTGCGATTTCGGCGCATGTGATCTCGGCGCCGCTGCGATCGGCCTTCGCCCTCAGCACGAGGTTCAGCGTCATCGGCAGCCGCTGCGACGACGCGTTGTCGCCGGGATCCGGAGCGTTCAACCGCGTCAGGCGGTAGATCAGGCGCACCTCGCCGCAGTCGGCTGGTGAGACATAGGCGCGGTCCATGCGGTTGACGATGCCGGCCAGCACGAACCGTGTCTGCGTCGAATAAAGCAGCGCCCGGTCGAACAGCTGGAAGTCAAAGTTTTCACCGACGCCGATGGTCTCCTTTGGCAGGCTAGCTCTGTGCCTGACAACGTAGCGCGCGAACTCGCCATCGATCGCCTGCCGGACCGGCATCATCGACGGCAGGCGAAACAGCTCGTCGTTCGAAAGCGGCGCATCGGCCAATCGCGCCGGCAGCAGCATGCGATCGAGGCGAAACCGTCCGCCATCGAGCTCGCGCAGCGTCGCAGGATCGGTGATGGCGGTGCCGCGTTCCAGCGCCGCGGCCTCGAAGGCACGCGCCGCCGGCGGAGCACCGAGAAGCAGGATGAAGGCGATCAGAAAGATACGCACGCGGAGCCATGTCCTGACCAATGCCGAGGGTATGCGACGTTGTTTTGAAGGCGTCGGCCACAGCAAGTTGCGTTCAGGAAACTAGACGAAAATCGCCCCTTCTGTCTCGCGACAATCGGGGCGCACTTTCACATCAGAGTGAGGGAATATTCTCATTCCAACTGTCTGAGAGTGGATCACCTTTCGTCATGGCCGGGCTTGTCCCGGCCATCCACGTCATTCTTGCTCGTTGGGCCAAAGACGTGGATGCCCGGCACTAGGCCGGGCATGACGAGGAAATTCTGGTGTTCGTACTCGGCAGGCCGTGCGTTTAGCGCGCGACGATCAGGCCCTTGCTGGTCACCACCACCCAGCGACCGTCCTGCTTGCGGATGGCATCGATACGGCCGAGCCCCGGCACCGGATCGCCGGCAAAAACTTCGTACATGCCGCGGCGGCCCTCGATCAACGCGCTGCCATTGGCGACGTCGCGCAGGACCCAGCCTTCAACCGTCGGCATCCGGGCGACTTCAGGCTTCGGCGGAGCCGCAGGTGCGGGCGCGGCGGCAGCCGCGGCCTGCTGCGGTATCGAGCCTGTGACGTTGACGTCCTTTGCCTGTGCCTGGGCCGACGTCGCGGACGCCTGCGCGGTGCGCAGCTTGTCGACCGCGTCGCTGAGCTTGGCCAGTTTCGCGGCTGGCTCCACCTGCGCCTTTTCGACCTTGTCGAGGCGGTCGCTGGCCTTGTTGAACTGGTTCGCGCCGGTCCTGGCGGTCTGCTCGAGGCTGGCCTTCAGCGTTGCAATGTCGGCATCGATCCGCGCCACCGTGGCCTCGATCGCGCTGTCCCTGGCCGATGCCGAGGCGGCATCCCCGGCCATCAGCTTCCCGACGCCCGCCGTAGCCAGCGCGCCGCCGAGAGCGCCGGCCACCGTCGCCAGCGCCACCACGGCAGCCATTGCGCCGATCCGGCGCTTGGGGGACGATGCCTCGGCCGCAGCCTCAGACTTCGCACCCATGCCGGCGCGGTCGCCCGGCGACATGATCATCACCTTGCCGGGGAAGCGCGGCTCTGCCGTCTTCACGGCATCGACCTTGGGCGCCTCTGCCTTCGGCGCCTCATTCTTGGGAGCTTCAGCTTTGGGGGCTTCAACCTCGGCAGCTTCCAGCTTCGCTGCCTCTGCCTTGGTTGCGTCCGCCTTGACGGTCTCCTCCTTTGCCGCCTGGGGCTTGGGAGCCTCAGGCTTGGGAGCCTCGGCCTTGGGAGCGGATTCCGGCTCGGGCGCGATACGCGGTGCCTCGACCTCAGCCGTCGCGGCTACCGGCTCGGCCGGCGTGGACCCGTTGGGGGCGGCCGATCCGGTGCCAGGCGTTCCGGTCTCACCGTTGATGGGCTCGGGCTGCTGATCGCTCACGTTGGGTTCTCCAGAATTGATTGACCATTTGGTAACTTTTATTGCTTGCGAAATCGTTACCGGCCGCCGCCTTACCGAAATTTTAGGAACTTGTCCGGCCGATTTGAGAGGCTGCGCAGGCCGTGCCGTCCGATTCCGCCATGCTGCCCTGCGGCATCCCTGCTCGTTCCGTTTGCGCCGGTCGGTTTCCCGATTAACATGGCCGCACCGACCAGCCAGAAGGCAGGAGGTGCGCCATGACGATCGAGAAATGCATCAACGAATTTGATGTGAATGACGTCATTTTTGAGGAAGGCTCGACCGGACGGGAGCTATTCGTCGTCCTCGACGGCACGGTCGAGATCGCCAAGATGAACGGCGCCAGCAAGACCGTCATCGTCACCCTCGGCAAGGGCGAGTTCTTCGGCGAGATGGCCGTGATCGACGGCTCCTCGCGCTCGGCGACGGCGATTGCCGCCGCACCCCATACAAGGGTGATGCGGATCAATCACGCCCGCTTCGTCTATCTCGTCAGCCAACAGCCGGCATTCGCGCTGATGATCATGGATGCGCTCAGCAAGCGGTTGCGGGCCTCGAACGCGGTCAACTTCAGGGCCGCGGCCAACTCATGAACGACCGCAGGCCCAGCCCGTTCAAGACCCTGCTCGACAGCGAAGTCTGCACGCTGATCGAGGCAGCGGAGGACGTCTACCAGATCCGTTTCAAGAACCGCGCGGCGAACGCCTATCTGGTACGCGGCAGCTCCCGCACGATCATGATCGATGTCGGGCTGTCGTCGAACTATCCGTATCTTTTGACCTGCCTCGAACACCTTCAGTGCCCGCTTGAAGAAATCAGCATGGTGGTGCTGAGCCACGAGCACCTCGACCATATCGGCGCGGCCTATCATTTCCATGGCCGCAGTTTCATCGCGGCGCACCGGCTCGCCGCCAACAAGATCATGCTGCGCGACGACTTCTCGATGCTGCGCAAGATGTTCAATGAGCCGAACGTGCCGATCAATGTCGATCTCTGGCTGGAGGAAGGCAATCTGATCGACCTCGGCAACTTCCGCCTCACCGTGATGTACACCCCGGGCCACACCTCGGCCTGCATCACGCTGTTTGAGCCGGACAAGGGATTGCTGTTCGCCTCCGATACGCTGATGCCCGGCGGCGTGATGGGCGGCGTGTTCGGCTCCGGCAGCATTGCCGACTACATCCAGTCGCTGGAGCGGTTGAAGGGCCTGAACTCGAATATCCTGCTATCCGGTCACGGGCGGCTGTCCGACACGCCGCAGGACGACGTGCGGATCGCGATCCAGCGTTCGCACGGATTGCTGTCGGACACGGCGCAACTGTTCGACGCACTGGATGCGCGGTCGAACTTCGAACCGATCATGCAGTCGGTGCGCGATCTCAACAAGCTCGACGACTGACCCCGTCATTGCGAGGAGCAAAGCGACGAAGCAATCCATCTATCCGGTATGCCGCGCGATGGATTGCTTCGCTTCGCTCGCAATGACGTGGCGACAGAAAACCCAAATGATAAAAGGTGCGGACGGGCTAATGCCCGTTTGACAAACGGCACGGCGGCCTGTTCAACGGCTCCCAACAATCATGCCTGACAAGAAACAACCAGGGAGAGAAGGCACCATGAAGTTCTATGACTCGGTCGGACCCAACCCCCGTATCGTCCGCATGTTCATGGCGGAAAAGGGCATCGAGATTCCGAAGCAGGCCGTCGATTTGCGCAAGGGCGAAAACCGCGAGGCCGAGCATTTGAAGCGCAACCCGCACGGCCAGATGCCGGCGCTCGAACTCGACGATGGCAACTACGTCTCCGAGATTACCGCGATTTGCGAATATCTCGAAGAGAAGCATCCGACGCCACCGATGATCGGCACGACACCGGAAGAACGCGCCGAATGCCGGATGTGGACGCGCCGGGTCGATCTCAACATCTGCGAGCACATGGGCAATGGCTTCCGCTTCGGCGAAGGCCTGAAGTTCTTCGAGAAGCGGATCCCCGTCGCGCCCGAGGCCTCGCCCGGCCTGAAGATGATCGCCGCCAACCGCCTGCAATGGCTCAACGGGCAAATGGCCGACGGCCGCGACTATCTCTGCGGCAAGCGCTTCACCATGGCCGACATCCTGCTCTACGGCTGGCTCGATTTCGCCGCCACGGTCGGCCAGCCGCTGGATCCGGCGAATGCCAACATCGTGGCATGGATGGCCCGCGTGGCCGAGCGGCCCTCGGCGAAGGCTTAAGGCGTTTTCGCTGTCGTCATTGCGAGCGAAGCGAAGCAATCCACACTTCCTTGGGGCGAAAATGGATTGCTTCGCTTTGCTCGCAATGACGTGGAGAATGCCGAGCCCTACATCACCACCGGCGCATCGGGCAGCTCATTCGGTCCGCCAGCCCGTCGCGGAAAGTGCGTTGCCAGCTCCCGCGACACCGCTTCGACGCCCTTGACCACACCGCGTTCAAAATCCCCAGCGCGGAAATCCGTTTCCATCTGCTGGCAGATTTTTTCCCAGCCGTCGTGACCGACGCTACTGTCGATGCCGCGGTCGGCGACGATCTCGAAGTCGTGGTCGGCCAACAGCAGGTAGATCAGCACGCCGTTGTTGTGTGCGGTGTCCCAGACCCGCAATTGCGAGAAGATATCCAGCGCCCGCTCGCGGGCCGGCTGGTTGCGAAACAGCGGCGCGCCATCCAGTGCGCCTTCGACCACGAAACGCACCTGCCCTGAATGGGTGGCCTCGCCGGCCTTGATCGCCTGCTCGATCCGCGCCAGCGCCTGCGGCGGGAAGATGCGCCGTACCCGCCAGCGGTGTTCGAGAAGATGCCTGCAGATGCGCCTGATGCCCATGCTACCAGTTCCCCGATGCGCCGCCGCCGCCAAAGCTGCCACCGCCGCCACTGAAGCCGCCGCTGCTGCCCGAACTGCCGCCGCTCGACCAGGAGCCGCCGGAGCCTCCGGACCAACCGCCGGTGCTGCCCCGACGGCCCGGCCCCGCTGACGTAAGACCGTCGCTGATCAACACAAACAGCGAGGCGATGACACCGGCGATCACCGCCGCAAACACCGAGCCGACCAGGAACCAGGCAATGAGGGCCGTCAGCGCGCCAGCCGTTGCCGAGCCCAGCAGGCGCCCCATCAGACCCCGGAGCAACCCGCCGAAGATCACCGCGGGAATGATCAGAAACGGATTGAACAAGGCCTCCGGATCAAACGACTGCGAGTCCTGCCAGTGCGGCGGCTCGGGCTCCGGCAGCTTCTCGCCATTGACGATCCGCACCATCTTGTCGACCCCGGCGGCGACGCCGCCGCCGAAGTCACCGGATTTGAATTTTGGCGTGATGTCCTCGTCGATGATGCGCTTGGTGGTGGCGTCAGTGAGCGCGCCTTCGAGGCCGTAGCCCACCTCGATCCGCAGCCGGCGATCGTTCTTGGCGATCACGAGCAGCGCGCCGTCGTCGATCTTCTTGCGGCCGATCTTCCAGGCCTCCGCCACGCGCAGCGCATACTGCTCGATGGCCTCGCCGTCGGTGGTCGGCACGATCAGCACCGCGACCTGGCTGCCCTTCCGGGCTTCGAGGTCGCTCAGCGTCTGTGTCAGCGAGGCGATGTCACTGGCCGCGAGCGTGCCGGTTTGGTCGACGACACGCCCGCTCAGCGGCGGCACCGCGACGAGCGCCAGCGCCGCACCCGCCCAGCACAGCAGCAGCGCAAGAAAGGATGCTCTTGCAGCGTTCATCGCGGTCTATCTTTTTAACCGGCCGCTACTTGGCCGGTGCCGGCGTCGGATTGAAGTCGACCTTCGGTGCCGTCGAGATTGCCTTCTCGTTCTCGACCGTGAAGTTCGGCTTTTCCTTGTAGCCGAACAGCATCGCCGTCATGTTGTTCGGAAAGGTGCGGATGCCGACGTTGTAGTCCTGCACTGCCTTGATGTAGCGGTTGCGGGCCACCGTGATGCGGTTCTCGGTGCCTTCGAGCTGCGCCATCAGATCGCGAAACAGCGTATCCGATTTGAGCTGCGGATAGTTTTCTGTCACGACCAGCAGCCGCGACAGCGCGCTCGACAGTTCACCCTGCGCGGCCTGGAATTTCTGGAACGCGGCGGGATCGTTCAACACTTCCGGCGTCGCCTGGATGCTGCCTACCTTGGCACGCGCGTTGGTGACCCCGAGCAGCACGTCCTTTTCCTGCTGCGCAAAACCCTTCACGGAGTTGACGAGGTTGGGCACCAGGTCGGCGCGGCGCTGGTACTGGTTGACCACCTCCGACCAGCCCGACTTGACCTGCTCGTCCGTGGTCTGGATGGCGTTATAGCCGCAATTGGTCAGACTCAGCGACGCCAGCGCCGCCAGCACGGTCCAAAATCTGCGCATCGAGCTCTCCCCTGTTATTTCCGGCGCACGGTATCAGAATGGCCGCGACAGGTAAGCATCCAAAGCGTCTCCAGTTCCATTTCGCAGCCGATGGCCCTTGCGTATCGTTTGCCGAAATAACAACATGGCCGGATAATAATAACAGGGAGAGCCCATGACCGCGTTCGAGACCATCGTCGTGGAGCGGCCGGAGCCACGCATCGCGCGAATCGTGATGAACCGGCCCGAAGCGCGCAACGCGCAAAACCTGCAGATGACCTACGACCTCAATGCCGCTTTCGACCAGGCGGTGCAGGACGATGCGGTCAAGGTCATCATTCTC
>DAIMKE010000280.1:0-7206 GCA_036721875.1 Bradyrhizobium sp.
GCCCAATCTCTCGACGCGCAACTGCCCTCGCTCAAGATAGGCGGAATTGACGTCCGTGATTTCCAGCTCACCCCGTGCCGATGGCTTCAAATTTGCTGCTATATCGACCACTTGCTCGTCATAAAAGTACAGACCAGTCACCGCCCAATTTGATTGGGGTGCGACGGGCTTTTCCTGGATCGACAGCGCATTCATCTGATCGTCAAAATTCACTACCCCGTAATTCTGGGGGGCGCTGACTTGATAAGCAAACACGGTTGCGCCGCCCTGATGCCGAGCGGCATTCTGCAGGCGTCGAACAAGGTCGTGGCCGTAGAATAAATTGTCGCCCAGTATCAATGCTGAAGGCCTGCCAGCTACAAAATCGGCCCCGATGACATAGGCTTGCGCCAACCCGTCAGGGCTTGGCTGAGCCGCGTAGCTGAATGACATGCCCCATTTACTTCCATCGCCTAGTAGCTGCTGAAATTTCGGCAGATCGTTCGGAGTCGATATGACCAGGATCTCCCGAATGCCTGCCAGCATCAGCGTCGACAGGGGATAGTAGACCAACGGCTTATCATAAACAGGCAGCAACTGTTTGGAGGTAGCAAGTGTTATTGGATGCAGGCGGGGGCCGCTGCCCCCGGCCAGAATTATTCCCCTGCTCATGGCATTCATGCTCAGTTCATTTCTTGAAAATCGTTGGCTAGGATTCGCGAAACTGTTTCCGGGATTGAATCTTGCCAGAGGGGCAATGTGACCCCATGAGACCGCGCCAGCTTGGAATTGTCTAACCGCGAGTTTGCTGGTCGACGAGCCGCCGTCGGGTAGGCTGAACTGTCAATCGCTTTCACCTGGCTGAAGGGTCCGTTGCCCGTTGCGGAGGCGGCGAAGATCGCCGTCGCGAATTCCGCCCAGTTCGTCTCGCCACCACCCGTCATGTGGAATATACCGCGGATTGCGGCATCATCCGGCCTCGCTACCAGATTGCTCAAGACATTGAAAATGCCGTCCGCAATATCAAACGCGTTACTTGGAGCGCCTCTTTGATCGCTTACAACCGAAATCTCATCGCGAGTCGCAGCCAATGACAGCATGGTCCGCGCAAAATTCTTGCCGAACGGGCTGTAGACCCAGGCCGTACGAAGGATAACGTGGTTCTGATTGGCGGCAGCCACCAGTTGTTCGCCGCGCAGCTTGCTCAAGCCATAGATGCTGATTGGACAGGGTGGGTCATCCTCGCAATAGGGACGATCAAGCGTACCGTCGAAGACATAGTCAGTCGACAGGTGTACGATCGGAATCTGAAGTAGCGCCGTCGCTCGCGCCAGAGCCTCGGCGCCGTTGGCGTTGATCTGATATGCAAGCTGGGGTTCGCTCTCAGCGAGATCGACAGCGGTGTAGGCGGCGGCGCTAATCACCGCTCGTGGTCCCAATGCGGCGAGAGCATTTGCGAGATCATGCGGCTGCGTCAGGTCAATCGCCGGCCGTGCCAGTGTCAGCACCTCCATGTTGGAATTGGGCCCCCGCTCGACCAACGATCGCGCAATTTGGCCGAACCTGCCGGTGACTGCAATACGCATCGCCCTTACTCAAAATATCCTGGCAGCGACCTGAACGCCGGCATTCTTATATCTTTGTCCGACAACACCGCCTTGCCCGGCGCGACAGGCCAATCAATCGCCAGGTCGGGATCGTCCCACGCAATGCCGAAATCGTTCAGTGGTGAATAGGAGGCGCTGACTTTATAGAAAACGTGGGTGTCGATTTCCAGGGTGCAGAAGCCGTGCGCAAATCCCATTGGTATAAAGACCTGCTTGCGGTTCTCGGCGGAAACTTCCTCTGCAACCCACCTGCCGTAAGTCGGTGAAGAACGGCGCAGATCGACCGCCACGTCAAAAATTCGTCCCTGCAGTACGCGAACCAGTTTGGCCTGGGCGGCCGGATGACTTTGGAAATGCAAGCCGCGAATGGTGCCGATTGCCGTCGACACCGATTGATTGTCTTGAACGAAGTTCGGCATAATGCCCTGCTCGGCAAAGCGCTCCTGATTATAGGTTTCGCAGAATGCCCCGCGTGAATCCGCAATCAATTTTGGCGTGACGACCTTTACCGCGTCGATCGCAGTCGATGTGACAGTGAGCATGGAACGCCTTATGCACTAATATAGTTCAAGAACCGATTCCCAGCCGCTCGCTGCGGTAGACGCCAGAGCGCACGCGCTCCCACCAAGGTCGGTTGTCAAGATACCACAGGACAGTGTCGCGGAGCCCGCTTTCGAAAATGTGGCGCGGTTGCCAATCCAATTCCCGAGCGATCTTTGCAGCATCGACGGCGTATCGCGCATCGTGACCGGGACGGTCGGCGACGAAGCGTATCAATCGTTCTCGTGGTCCGATCAATGCGTCTGGCGCTAGTTCGTCAACCAGGCGGCAGATCGCTCTGACTACGTCGATGTTTGTATACTCGTTGTGTCCGCCGATATTGTAACTTTGGCCGACAGCGCCTTGTTCGGCCGCCAACAATAGAGCCTCGGCGTGGTCATCCACGTGAAGCCAGTCGCGGACATTCTCACCGGTGCCGTAAACCGGCAGGGGCTTGCCCTCCAACGCGTTTATAACCGTCAGCGGTATCAATTTCTCGGGGAATTGGTACGGGCCATAATTGTTCGAGCAGTTGGTGAGCAAAACTGGCAGGCCGTAGGTGTGGTGCCAGGCACGTACCAGATGATCCGATGCAGCCTTTGATGCCGCGTAGGGTGAGTTGGGGCGGTAGGCTGTTTCCTCGCAGAAGTATCCGGTCGTGCCGAGCGAGCCGAACACTTCATCGGTAGAGACATGCTGAAAGCGGAAGCCAGGCTTGCGAGGACCGGGCAGCGCACGCCAGTGTGAAAGCGCGGTCTCCAGCAGCGAGAACGTGCCGACGATGTTGGTCTGAATGAAATCCGCCGGCCCATCGATCGAGCGGTCGACGTGGCTTTCAGCGGCGAGATGCATGACCACGTCAGGAGAATATTCCTCGAAAACCCGTCGTAGTGCGGCAGTGTCGACGATGTCGACCTGCTCAAATCTGTAGCGTGCATTTCCCGCCACCAGCGCCAGCGACTCCAGATTCCCTGCATAGGTCAGCTTGTCCACGACAAGAACGTCATGCGCAGACCGATCAACGAGGCGTCGAACGACAGCAGAACCGATGAACCCGGCGCCACCCGTGACCAAGAACCTTTTCGGCATAATACTTCGCAGTTTCCGGAGGAAGGAAAGCAAGATAGCCCCGCCTATATAAGGCTACCATAAACGATGGGTGGTCAGTGAGAGCTAATGCGCCCGTGGCGGGCAGGTAGATATGGCAAGACGTCGTGCAAACAGACCGCTCAATTGGCTTCGGAAGTATCGGAGCGCTTGGGGCTCGTGGCGAGCACTTTCTCAATTGTCACGCAAAGGCGGGACCGGTTACTGTAGTTCGTCATTTAAGCCAGCGCGGCTCCGACCGGAATGCCCGGGTTCAATCGCGAGTTCAATCTCCAGAGGCAGGCTGTGTCACGGACGATCTCATTGCTGGTGCCACTGTTCAACTCGTCCCGTTATGTCGATCAGTTGAAACGCGACATCGATCGACAGACGAGGCCATTCGATGAAGTCATAATGCACGACGACGGCAGCACAGACGACACGATCGAAAAAGCAGCCGAACTCGGATTTCGAGTGATCAGGGGAGGTCCGCAGAAACGGCAATCCCACGCTCGAAACCGATTGCTTGCGGCCGCATCCTCAAACTTCGTACATTTCCACGATCACGACGACCCGATTCACCCCCAGTTCGTCGAGCGCATGCTCACAGCGTGCACTCAAGACAGCGTCACAATATGTCATTTCGCAAAGACCACGCCATCAGAGCGTATCGTGTTCGGACATGATTTTGAGAACGACTACAATCTTGTGTTCAATAATTTCGTCCATATCAATGCAATGGTTGTGTGCAAACAACTGGCGGACTCCGTGTCCGGCTTCGACGAAAATCTGACTCTCTGCGAAGAGAAAGATTTCCTCTTCAAGATCCTGCAACAGAAGGCGCTCGTAACAATTGTGCCGGCGCTTCTGGCAGAATGGCGGATTCAAAGCTCGTCGTTCATGTCCAGCCAGGGCTGGATTGGTGCCGCCTCAATGCTGCGAAGGTTTATCCAGAATTGCCTTCCTGCTGACAGCCGGGAAACGACGGAGCTGGCTCTCGAGTATGCCTTGCGCTCCGCTTGGGACTATTACTACGCCTGTCCCGACACCATAACCGAACTGCGCCAAATGTTTCTGTATCTTTCAAGGCATGGCTTACATCCGCGCATCGGATTGGGAAAGAAATCTGCACTGTTGATTGCAGCAATCGGCCCCGTTGCCACTTTGCGGATCCGCAGAGCTCTTTCGAAGAAAGTCGAAGAAATTGCCTGATTGTGCATCATTTGCGTGGCGGCCAACCACTGAAAGTCTTGCCACTTCAGGAAGCCCGATGGCCATCCAGTGTCTCGTCAATGTTTCTGGCCAGGATTCCGTTAAAACTTGAAGTAACAATGTCTGTGTGAGAGCCGCCGATTTCGCGCACTTCGACGTCCGCGGCGACGCTCCTCCAGCGCGCGTCATGCATTTTCTCTCTATTGCTCCCGGCAAACACGGTGACTTTCCCTGAATAAGGTTGTGTTCTGTATCGCTTGACCGCTCTCCCATAGATGAAGCGGTAGTGACCATGTACGGACGAGGCTGCCAGCGGCAACCCGCGCGCTAGTCGCGCAATGTTTCTCCAGGCATTGACCGTCTCGCCGATCGACCGCACATAGTGCAGGCTGGCATGTGCGCTTTTTTCCAACAGGGAAGTCAAAGTTTGCTTTCGCGCAGATCGTAGACCCCGAACAAGAACCGGCTCCGCCGGCTTTGAAGCGTCGATGATACCGAGAAAGCGGACGCTTTCTCCCGAAGCGGCAAGTTGGCGGGCCATCTCAAACGCCACAAAGCCACCGAATGAATAGCCGGCCAGCATATATGGGCCGTATGCCTGCTTCTGCCGAATCGCCTGGATATATCCGGCTGCGACGGCTTCAATCGTCTCCGGTATGAGGTGTTTTCCATCAAGTGGCGGAGGGCGAAGCCCATAAATCGTCCGATCGGTCTTGAGCAACCTGGCCAGGTCTCGCACAAACATTATGCCGCCCCAGCCATCATGCACGAAGAATAGCGGTTCGCTCGATCCTCCCCCTCGAAACTGGACAACCAGGCCATCCTCATTTCGATTGTAGCCTGATGATTGTTCGACGATCCGGGCCTGCAGGAAGATTGTCGGGGCTTGCAGCATGGTTGCCGGTGGCAGGGTGATCTGCAGGCGTTCTTCGATACGGGCAAAGATCATAAAACCTTGAAGCGACGTACCGCCGAGATCATAGAAGTCGTCGCGGACGCCCACACTGTCCAGGCCCAGCACTTCCTTCCAGATCGCCGCGAGTTTCTCCTCAACCTCGGTGGACGGCGGCTGAAACGATGTCGGTGCCGACATCGCCTGCGGTTGGGGAAAGGACCGCCGGTCGAGCTTGCCGTTCGGCAGCATCGGGAAGCGCTCCATCGACGTCATGGTTGAGGGAAGCATATGACGAGGAAGCGACCGCGCCAGCGCCGAAGTCAGCTGCGGCAAATCATATGGTTGCCCAGCTTTCGGAATGAAATAGGCGTGCAATGTCTGGCCACCAGCGTTGCCGGGCTGCGCCAGGATGACCGCCGACGTGATCCCCGGAAGCGCCTCAATTTGCTTTTCTATCTCTCCGAGTTCGACACGTTGTCCATGAATCTTGATCTGGCCGTCATCGCGTCCCAGGTATTCAAGCGCGTTGTCTGAGCGCCACCTGACGAGATCTCCGGTCTTGTAGAGCGTCCCTGCGCCGAAGGGATTGGCAATGAATCGGTCACGCGTCAAAGCCGGACGTCCGAGATAGCCGCGTGAAACCCCCGTGCCGCCAATGTAAAGCTCGCCGATAGCCCCCTTGGGCAGCAGCCCGCCTCGCGGGCCCAACACATAGACTTGCGTGTTCCATAGCGGCCGCCCAATTGCGGGCGGTCGCTTGTCCGATTTCAAGACGTGTGCGTAGGTTGAATAGACGGTCGTTTCGGTTGGGCCGTAGAGGTTGAAAAGCGCAACCTCCGGGTTGGCCTTGAAGATCTTGTCTGCGAGGCCTCGAGGCAACGGCTCGCCGGCGAGATTGATCGTTCGGATCGCATCTGGCGTCCATCTCAGTGCCATCAATGCCGCCATGAGCGACGGTCCGGTGTTGATGAGTCGAACCTCGTCGCGTGCTGCAATCGTCGGCAGGCTGAGCAGGTTATCGACCATAATCATTCTGCCACCAAATATGAGCGGCAAGAAGATCTCATATACGGATATATCGAAATTCAACGATGTAGCGAACAAAACGCCTTTCAGGTCCTCGTCGTGTATGAGAGTTCGCAGGCAAAAGATCAGGTTGACGACGTTTCTGTGTTCGACGCCTACTCCTTTTGGGTGTCCTGTTGAGCCCGACGTATAGAGAGCATATGCGAGATCATCGGATCTCGTCCCGCGCGTGATTGTGCGTCCGTTTCGCGATACGCCCAGCTCGTCAATCTGCGCCATTTTCGCTGGCAGTGGCGGCAACACCGGGGCGGTGAGCCTGTCGACCAGTACGAGCGATGCATTGGAGTCGCCGACCAGATAGGACAAGCGATCGGCGGGATACGCAGGATCAAGCGGCAGATAGGCGGCTCCCAGTTCGTGTACGGCTATAAGCGCGACAATCAGGCCGATGTTGCGCGTCAACGCTACGCCGACGACCGATCTGGGCGTAACGCCGATATCGGCCAACTGGGCGGCGAGGGTCTGGGCACGGCGATGCAGTTCAAGAAAGGTAATTTGGTCGGTGCCGCAAACGACTGCGATTGCATCCGGCGCCCGATCGACCTGCGCTCGAAACAGATCGGGCAGTGTCATCCCCTCCGGAATATCGACCGCGGTCCGGTTCAGCTCGTCGAGCAGAAAAGCGCGTTCCTGTGCATCAACAATCTGCAAGTGATCAACTGGTTCATCCAGGTCCGCGATGCCAATCGTGGTGCACAGGACATACAGGCACTGAGCCAGTCGCGAGGCCTCTTCCTCATCAATCAGGCCTCGGTCGAAATCCAGCGTCAACCTGACGGGCGATCGCGGGGTTGGATGTGA
>DAIMKE010000281.1:0-7181 GCA_036721875.1 Bradyrhizobium sp.
CGCCTAGGGCGCGATGACATTAAGTGTTATCGCTGCATCGGAGCGCTCCCTCTCCCGCTTGCGGGGAGGGCCGGGGTGGGGTGTCGCCGCGAGTCGCACCGCTCGTGTGGAGGGACCTCCCCCGCAAGCGGGAGAGGTGCAGTGAGGTGGATACTTCAACCACCGATCTCAAGCTCTCCGCTCAAACGCTCCTCTTGGCCACCTTGTCCAGCGCCTGCCTCATGGACTCCAACATATCGTTGATCTGCACCGCTGTAATGATCAGCGGTGGACAAAAGCACACCGCTTCACCGATGTTGCGTGTAATCACCCCAGCTTCGAGGGCTGCTTCGGCAACGGCGAGCGCAGCATCGCCTGGCTTGGCATCCGTCCACGGCTTTATCTCCAATGCGCCGATCAGGCCGATGCCGCGCGATGAATGCACGACGGGGTGTTTGACAAGCTCCGCCAGTCCCGAGAGAAACTTATCTTGCAGGTCCGCAACATGGCCGACCAGATCGCGCTCCTGAATGATCTTCAGATTTTCCAGACCGACCGCCGTCGCGACTGGATGGCCAGACGCAGTGTAACCGTGGCCGAATGAGCCGATGCGGTCGGATTCGTCGGCGATCGGCTGATAGAAGCGGTCGTTCATGAGGATCGCCGACAGCGGCATGTAAGATGAGGTGATCTGTTTCGACACAACCAGCACATCCGGCGTGATGTTGAACGTCTCGCAGGCGAACATCTTGCCGGTGCGGCCAAATCCGCAAATCACCTCGTCGGCCACCAACAGGATGTCATATTTGTTGAGGATGGCTTGAACACCCTCCCAATAGCCGGCGGGTGGCATCAGCACGCCGCCCGCCCCCATCACCGGTTCGCCCCAGAACGCCGCGATGGTTTCCGGACCTTCCTTCAGGATCAGACTTTCGAGATCATGCAGCATCCGCGCGGTGAACTCGGTTTCGCTTTCGCCCGCCTTGGCGAAGTGCACATAGGACGGACACGAGGTGTGGATCATTCGATCTAGCGGCAGATCAAAGCTCTCGTGGTTGCGCGGCAGGCCGGTGATCGACGCGGCGGCGATGGTCACGCCGTGATAGCCCTTGAGGCGGCCGATGATCTTCTTCTTGTCCCGCTTGCCGAGCGCGTTGGAGCGGTACCACACCATCTTGGCGGCGAGGTCGTTGGCCTCCGAACCGGACGAGGTGAAGTGCACCTTCGACATCGGCACCGGCGCGATTTTGATCAGCATCTCGGCGAGATCGATCGACGGCCCATGAGTCCTGAAGCCGAAGGTGTGGTAATAAGGCAGCTTTTCCATCTGCGCCTTGGCGACAGCCGCCAGCCGCTTCTCGCCGAAACCCAGCGCCACCGACCATAGACCAGCCATGGCCTCGATATAACGCTTGCCGTTGTTGTCGGTGACGTAAATCCCGTCACCGCTTTCGATCACGAGGCCGCCGGTCTTCTCGTAGGCGCGAAGGTTGACGTTCGGGTGCATCTGATAGGCAATGTCCCGTCCCTCCACCGAATTCGGCATGATCGTCACGAAACTTCTCCGTTGTTTTTGGGTCGGGCGGGCTCGCCCGCATGGAATAGAGACCGGCAAGGCTGTTGGTTGGATTGTATCACTCCACGCCGCCTTCCCCAACTGCCTCAACCGCGCGGCACCCCGTGCGAATTTTCGACCTGCGGAATGAGCGACGTCGCCGGGCCGCTGCCCGTCAACGGTCAAAACCTCTGTGCAGAGGTGCTAACCGACCGCCGCCTCTTGCGTGGCGGCGTTTGCACGATCGGCGCCAGTTCGGCGGCGATCAGGGATGCCGCACGGCGCTCTTCTGCCACCGGCCGATAGAGCGTGTCGCGTTGCATCGGTTCGCGGCCGATCGAGCGGATCAGCGCCTCCATGTCGTGCGGCGGAAACTCCTGGCCGTGCTGGGTGCCGGCGGCGCGCGAGATGCTCTCGTTCATCAGCGTGCCGCCGAGATCATTGGCGCCGGACTTCAGGCATATCGCTGCGCCCGCCGGCCCCATCTTCACCCAGGAGGTCTGGATGTTCGGGATCAGCGGATGCAGGGCCAGCCGCGCGACGGAATGCATGATTACGGCTTCGCGGAACGTCGGACCGGGGCGCGCCATGCCGCGACGATACATCGGTGCCTCCATGTGGACGAATGGAAGCGGCACGAACTCGGTGAAGCCGCCGGTTTGCGCCTGCAGGTCGCGCAGCGCAAGCAGATGTTTCGCCCACGAACTTGAGGTCTCGACGTGCCCGTACATGATGGTCGACGTGGTGCGCAATCCCGCTTGGTGGGCGGCGCGCTGCACGTCGAGCCATTGGCCGGTGTTGATCTTGTCGGGACATATGATGGTGCGTACCTCATCGTCGAGGATTTCCGCCGCCGTGCCGGGCAGGGTGCCGAGACCCGCCGCCTTCAGCCTGATGAGGAATTCGCAAACCGTTAGTCCAAGCGTCGCAGCACCTTGCGTGACTTCCAGCGCGGAGAAAGCGTGGATGTGCATCTCGGGGACAGCAGCCTTGATCGCCCGGCAGATCACCTCATAGGTGGCGCCGGTGTAGTCGGGGTGGATGCCGCCTTGCAGGCACACTTCCGTCGCCCCGCGATCCCGCGCCTCGATCGCGCGGCGTGTGATTTCCTCGATGGCGAGATCATAGGGTGAGCCGCGCAGATCCTCGTGCGTGCGGCCTTTCGAGAAGGCGCAGAACTTGCACCGGAAATAACAGATGTTGGTATAGTTGATGTTGCGGTTCACGACGTAACGCACGACGTCGCCACTGACCGCGCGTCGCAGCGCGTCGGCGGCCTGCGTGACGTGCCGGTAGTCGGCGTCGCGCGCCGCGAACAGGCGCACGATGTCGTCCGGCGCGAGCCGTTCTCCCGATGTGGCACGCTCGACAATTCCTGCGACGCCGGCATCGACGTTGCGGGCGAGCACCAGCGGCGCCGGTGGCAGCTTGGTGTTGCCGGGTGCCCAGTCATCGTCGCGCGCGAAGCCTTGCGTGTCGCTTATGCGCCGCACGCGGGTGGCGATGTCGGGAGTCAGCCAGTTATCGGCGGCGCGCACATAGGCGGGGTAAATCGGCAAACGGTTCACCAGCAACTTGCCAGCGTCCGCGCTCTTGCGGGCGAGTTCGGCAATGGCAGGCCACGGCGCTTCGGGGTTGACGTGGTCGGGCGTGACCGGCGAGATGCCGCCCCAATCGTTGAGCCCCGCGCCGATCAGCTTTTGATAGACGCCGGGCGAAAGATTTGGCGGCGCCTGGATGTTCATATCAGGCCCGAGAACGAGGCGCGCGGTCGCAATGGTCCACAGCAGGTCGTCGAGATCGGGTTCCTCGGAATCGGCGAGCTTGGTGTCGGGCTTGGCCCGGAAGTTCTGGACGATGACTTCCTGGATATGTCCATGGGTGGCGTGCAGATCCCTGATCGCCTCCAGCGCGTCGATCCGCTCATCGCGGGTCTCGCCGATGCCGATGAGGATGCCGGTCGTGAACGGAACCTCCAACTCGCCGGCCAGGCGTAGGGTTTCCAGCCTGGCTGCGGGATGTTTATCGGGAGAACCGTAGTGAACGCCGCCCGGCTTGCAGAGCCGCTCGCTGGTGGACTCGAGCATGATGCCCTGGCTCGCCGTCACCTCGCGCAGGCCCGCGATCTCCTCGCGCGTCATCACGCCGGGATTGGCATGCGGCAGCAATCCAGTCTCGCGCAGAACCAGCGCGCACATCGCGGTGAGATAGGAGATCGTCGTGTCGTGGCCGAGCACCTTCAATGCGTCACGCGCGGCCTGGTATCGCAACTCAGGCTTGTCGCCCAGCGTGAACAGTGCCTCGGTGCAACCCGCGGCCGCACCGGCACGCGCAATCACGAGCACCTCGTCGGGGGAAAGATAGACGGGGTTGCCCGCGCGCGGCACCTGCGCGAACGTGCAGTAGTGGCAGACATCGCGGCAGAGCTTGGTAAGTGGAATAAAGACTTTGCGCGAATAGGAGATCAGCCTTCCATGCGCGGAATCGCGCAAGGCCGCAGCTTCTGCCATCAGTTCTGCCAGCGGAGCTTCGAACCGCTGCCGTGTCGCCTGTCTACCGGCCGCCGTCACAATCCATCATCTCCGCCCGTAAAGGGTCGCATTTCCTCCGAGAGGCGCTTGCCGCCACCCGCTGGCGGCCGCATGGTGTCGCATCGAAGCCAGCAATGCAATGCAGGGAAGGACGCAACCAATGCTGATCGGCTTCAATGCCCCGACCGCCGGTCCCCTGTCGGCCGCGGATAACCTTGCGAAAATCGTGATTGGCGCCGAGGCGATGGGCTTCGACTATGCGACGTTCAGCGACCATATCGTGATTCCGACCGCGATCGCGGCCGAATATCCCTACAGCGCCTCCGGGGAATTCCCCAGCGGTACCCGCGGCGAGCGACACGAACAGCTGACGGAGATGGCCTGGATCGCCGCGAAAACGACGCGGCTGCGTCTCGTGACATCCGTCATGGTGGTGCCGCACCGGCCGGCCGTGCTGACCGCCAAGATTCTTTCGACCATCGACGTCCTCTCGGGTGGCCGGCTCACGCTCGGTATTGGCGCGGGCTGGATGCGGGAGGAGTTCGAGGCCATCGACGCGCCGGATTTCGATGCTCGCGGAACTGTGACCGACGAATATGTACGCGCCTTCGTCGAGCTCTGGACCACGGATGCGCCGAAATTCGACGGCAAGCACGTCAAATTCTCCAATATCGGTTTCGATCCGAAGCCCGTGCAGAAGCCGCATCCGCCGATCTGGGTCGGAGGCGAGAGCGGTCCGGCGTTGCGGCGGGCGGCGCGCATCGGAGATGCCTGGTATCCGATCGGCACCAACCCGCAGAATCCGCTCGATAGCCTGTCGCGCTTCAAGGCCCAGGCAGCGCGCCTTGCCAATTTGACCGCGGAGGCGGGCCGCGATCCCAAAGCGGTCGGCCTTAGTCTGCGAGTCACGATATTCGGCGAAACCGCGCCAGCACAGGCCAGCGATGGCGAGCATCGCCTGTTTGCCGGACCGTCGGCGCTCATCGCCGCCGACATCCGGGCGCTGCGCGACATTGGCGTCGGCAGCCTCGACTTCGGTTTCGGCGGCTCGACAGCCGATGAAGTGCTCGTAGGGATGCAAAAATTCCGGGCCGAGGTCATGCCGCTGGTCTAGCTGCCGAGCTGGCGGATCAGGGTCGCCCAGCGGTCGAGTTCAGGCAGGATCGTATTGGCCTTGGCGGAATCGAGGCTGACGACCAGACGGGAGACGCCGTCGTCGCGGTCGCGCTTGAGCAGGTCGAGATTCTCCTTGGCGCCCCAGATCGTGATCGGCACCGACGCGAGATCGCGACCTGCTTCGGCTGCCATCTCGCGGAATTTCGGCAGCAGCGCCTGCACGTCTGCGTACGAACTGCGCGTGCGGTGGGGCATCCAGCCGTCGCCGTAGCGCAACGCGCGGCGAGCGCCGAAAGGGAAGGCACCGCCGACGATGATCGGCGGATGCGGTTTCTGGATCGGTTTTGGCCAGGTCATCATCGGGTCGAAGTTCACGAACTCGCCATGATACTCCACCTTTGACTTGGTCCAGATTTCCTTCATCGCCTCGACATGCTCGCGCGCCAGCTTGTGGCGGGTTTCGAAAACGGTGCCGTGGTTGGCCATCTCGTCCTCGTTCCAGCCGTTGCCGATGCCGAAGAGGAAACGGCCGCCCGATATCTGGTCGATCGAGGCGACCTGCTTGGCGGTCTGGATTGGGTCGCGCTGGGCGATCAGGCAGATGCCGGTGCCCAGCAACAGCGTTTTGGTGACCGCCGCAGCCGCACTCAGCACCACGAACGGGTCCATCACGTCGTAATATTTCTTCGGCAGATCGCCGCCGCTGGGAAAGGGCGACTTGCGCGTCAACGGAATGTGGGAGTGTTCGGGCACCCACAGCGAATCGAAGCCGCGCTCTTCCAGCGCCCGCGCCAGTTCGGTCGGCGACATCGAATAGTCGGTAAAAAACATGGCTCCGCCGATGCGCATCGTCTCCCCTTTGTGTCGCTAAAGATCGCTTGTCTTTGGATGTTTCGGCCAGCGCGCTTCCGGCGCGGCGGCACCTGTTCGATGAGCTGACAGGTCTGGGCCATAAGTGTGTCGTACACCCATGCGGCATCTTCCCTAGGCCGCCGCGGCTGCGGCTTTGACTCGAGGCGCCACGTCGCGCACGAAGCGTTCGAGACTGCCGTTCATCTGTTCCGGCCGCATGCCCGGCGGCACCGCCCAAGTGACGAGGTCGGTGATGCCGTATTCGCGCACGAAGGATGTCAACTCTTTAACACAGTGCTCGACGTTGCCGACCACCCATGTTTGCGGGATGCTGGCTTCCCGCGTGTTGCCTGAAACGCCGCCGGCGGCGCTCTCGTCCTTGTTGAAGCTGCGATAAACTTGGCCGCGATAGCGTTCGGCGGCGCGCACAGCGGGCCAGTCGCGCTGTGCGTCGTCGGTGACGAGACAGGAGCGGATGATGCCGACGCGGTAGTTATCGGAATTTCGGCCGGATGCCTTCAGCGTCGCGCGCCACGGATCGAGCACCATCGACCGCGCGCCCTGCGGCAGGAAGTTGCTGCCATTGCGTGCCGCGCGCTGTGCACCGGCCTCCGACATCGCAGCAATCCACAGCGGCGGGCCGCCCGGTTGCACGTAGCGCGGCCTGATCACGACATCGTCGAAATCGTAGCGCTTGCCATGGAAGCTGAATTTCTCGCCGGTGAAACAATGGCGCAGCACCTCGATGCCTTCGTCCGTCAGCGACACGCGGCGTGCGACGGGCAGGCCGAAGCCGCGGAATTCGTGCGGCGCATAGCCCATGCCGACGCCGACCTCGATCCTGCCATGGCTGATATTGTCGAGTACCGCCAGATCCTCGGCCAGCCGCACCGGATGGTTGAACGGCAGCAGGCAGACGTCGCTCGATAGCCGCACATGTCTAGTGCGCGCGGCGATCGCGCCTGCCATCGGCACCCACGACGGCAGGTAGCCGTCATCGAGGAAGTGATGCTCGGTGATCCACACGAGATCCAGTCCGATCCTGTCGAGCATGACCACCTGGTCGATGATTGCGGCATACAGGCTCGGCATGTCCAGGCCGGATTCCGGCATGTTGACGCCGCGGTGCCGCGGCCGCGCCGCGCGCA
>DAIMKE010000282.1:0-7163 GCA_036721875.1 Bradyrhizobium sp.
CGAAGAAGCCGGTCGCAAGGCCGACCCCGATAGCGTGATGTTCTGGGAGGTGATGGGCACGCTGCGCTGGGGCACCATGTGCGGCCGCATGATGCAGCGCTTCCGCAACGCCCCCGATCACCCGATGGAGCAGGCGATGATCGGACGCCGCTCATCAGAGACGGAGATCGATCTGCTGCGGCTGCTTGCTCCGCGAGGGAAATAAGATGCAGGACGAACCGACACCCACCGAACTGGTCAAGGCGGTTGCAGATTTCCTCCGCAACGACATCGCGCCCGTCATCAAGGGCCACAACGCCTTCAAGCTCCGCGTCGGCATCAACGCGCTCGACCTCGTCACGCGGCAATTGACGCTGGAGCAGGGGAGCGATGCGACGGAGACCGCGCGGCTGAAGCAGTTGCTCGGGTCGGACGGTTCGCTGGTCGAATTGAATCGCGCGCTGTCGGAGAAGATCGCAAAGGGTGAGGTCGACCTGCAGACGCCGGGGCTCAAGGAGCATCTCTGGCAGACCACGATGGACAAGCTCGCCGTCGATCAGCCGAACTACGGGTCGTATAAAAGGGAGCTGGGGAACAAGTAGGAAATTAGGATGGGTAGAGCGCAGCGAAACCCATCAATTCATTGCGCGGAGAGATGATGGGTTTCGCTGCGCTCTACCCATCCTGCGAGATATGAGTGATCAGCACGTCATTCCGGGATGGTGCGTTAACACCAGACCCGGAATCTCGAGATTCCGGGTTCGATGCTTCGCATCGCCCCGGAATGACGACTAAGTCGTCACTTCCCCAGCCACTTCGGCGGACGCTTCTCCGAAAACGCTTTCGGGCCCTCGATGTAGTCCTGCGAAGCCGCCATCGCTTTGACAGCGGGATATTCGCGCTGCTCGGCGATCGCCTGTTCCAGCGACACTTCGAGGCCGCGCTGGATCGCCTGCTTGGAGGCGCGGATCGACATCGGCGAGTTCTTGCAGATCGTCTCGGCCCAGCGCTCGGCTGCGGCGAGCGCTTCGCCGGATGGAACCACCTCGTTCACGAAGCCGAGTTCGAGGCCTTCCTTGGCGGAGACGTGGCGGGCGGTGAGGATCATGCCCATGGCGCGCTTCAGGCCGATCTGCCGCGGCAGCCGGTGCACGCCGCCGGCAAGCGCTGCGAGGCCGACGCGGGGCTCGGGCAGAGCGAAGGTGGCATTTTCCGAGGCGATGATGAGGTCGCAGGCCAGCGCGATCTCGAAGCCGCCGCCCATCGCGACGCCATTGACGGCGGCGATGATCGGCTTGTCGCAGTCGAACCGCGAGGTGAGGCCGGCAAAGCCGCCCTTGTCCCAGCCGCGCTTGCCGCCTGCGGCCTGCCATTTCAGGTCGTTGCCGGCGCAGAACGCCTTGTCGCCGGCGCCGGTGACGATCGCGACCCATTGCGCAGGGTCCGCGGAGAAATCGTCGAATACCTTGTTGAGTTCGAAATGTGCGTCGATATGCAACGCATTGTACACTTCGGGCCGCGACAGCGTGATGATCGTGATCGGACCCTTGCGCGTCACCTTGGAGAATTTCAGATCCATGTTGGCTCCCGTTCGATTTTCTGCGGCGAAGAATATGGCAGCGATACTACCGTGCGTTCGCCGGCCGGTACCAACCCAATTACGCAAGCCCCCCGCGCGTGCCAAGCGTTATTCCCTCGCTTGACTTGGCTTGACTTGGGTCTGGTCTTCCAACCTTAATCGATCCGAGCATGCGCGCCCCGTAGCGCCTAAACGCAAAACAAAACAGACGACGATTCCGGGAGAGACCGCCTTGGATTTCAACCTGCCTGCCGACCTCACGGCCTATCTTGAAGAACTCGACCGCTTCATCGCGCGCGAGATCAAGCCGCTGGAAGAAGCCGACGACAACATCCGCTTCTTCGATCATCGCCGCGAATGGGCGCGCACCGATTTCGAGAACGGCGGTCTGCCCCGGCATGAATGGGAGGCGCTGCTGCGCAAGGCGAAGAACCTCGCGGACGACGCCGGCCATCTGCGCTTCGCGATCCCGAAGCGCTATGGCGGCAAGGACGGTTCCAACCTCTGGATGGCCGTGATCCGCGAGCATTTCGCTTCAAAAGGCCTCGGCCTGCACAACGACCTGCAGAACGAGCATTCGATCGTCGGCAACCTGCCGATCGTCACCATGCTCGACCGCTACGGCACCGATGAGCAGAAGGAGATGATCGACGGTTCGATCAGGGGGAAGTACCGCATCACGTTTGGATTGACTGAGCCCAACCACGGCTCGGACGCGACGCACATGGAGACGCGCGCGGTGCAGGCGGCGCGCGACAACGTCAAGGGCTGGATCATCAACGGCGAGAAGATGTGGACGACCGGCATGCACGTCGCCACCCATTGCGCGCTGTTTGCCCGCACCTCGGGCAATGACGGCGACGCGCGCGGCATCACCTGCTTCCTGGTGCCGGCCAAGAGCCTCGGCGTGAAGGTCGAGGAATACATGTGGACCTTCAACATGCCGACCGATCACCCGCGCGTCAGCTTCACTGACGTGTTCGTGCCCGAGGATGCCCTGTTTGGCGAAGTCGGCCGCGGCCTGTCGCTGGCGCAGTGCTTCGTGCACGAGAACCGCATCCGCCAGGCGGCAAGTTCGCTCGGCGCCGCCGTCTATTGCATCAACGAGAGCGTCAAATACGCGCGCGAGCGCAAGCCGTTCGGCAAGGCGCTGGCCGAGAACCAGGCGATCCAGTGGCCGCTGGTGGAACTGGCGACGCAGGCCGAGATGCTCAGGCTGTTGATCCGCAAGACCGCGTGGGAGATGGACCAACTGACGCAGGCGCAGGTCGAGCACACGCTCTCCGACCGGGTGTCGATGTGCAACTTCTGGGCAAACCGCCTGTGCTGCGAGGCTGCCGACCGCGCGATGCAGGTCCACGGCGGCATGGGTTATTCGCGCCACAAGCCGTTCGAACACATCTACCGCCACCACCGCCGCTACCGCATCACCGAAGGCAGCGAGGAGATTCAGAAGCGCAAGGTCGCGGGATTCTTGTTCGGGTATATGGGGGCGGGGAAGCATTGAGATTGTTGCGCGCCGCGCCGCGCGCCATGCCGTCATACCCCGCGAAGGGGTCTCCAGTACGCCGCGGCTTGTCCGTTAAATCTCCGCCGCCTCTGGAATACTGGGTCACCCGCCTTCGCGGGTGACGACAGCGGAGGGTGATCAATTCACCTGGCGATCTTTCCCGGCCCAGTACGGGTCGCGCAGATTCCGCCGCAATATCTTGCCCGACGGGTTGCGCGGCAGCGCTTCAATGAATTCCACCGATTTCGGTGTCTTGAATCCGGCGATGCGCTCACGCGTAAAATTGATGATGTCGGTGGCGGTGGCCTGCTTGCCGGGCTTCATCACCACGATCGCCTTGACCGCTTCGCCCCATTTGTCGTCGGGGATGCCGATCACGGCGGCTTCAGCCACGTCGGGGTGATCGCACAGCGCGCTCTCGACTTCGGCGGGGTAGATGTTCTCGCCGCCGGAGATGATCATGTCCTTGATGCGGTCGTGGATATAGAGGTAGCCGTCCTCGTCCATGTAGCCGGCGTCGCCGGTGCGCAGCCAGCCGTCGGCCCCGAGCGTCTTCGCGGTGGCTTCCGGCAGGTTCCAGTAGCCGGCCATGTTGGAGCCGGAGCGGGTCGCGATTTCGCCAACCTGGCGCGGCGGCAACGGGTTGCCGTCGGGGTCGAGGATCGCAAGTTCAATCCCGGGCAGTGCCTTGCCGGCGGAGCGCATGCGCTCCAGCCCCTCGACGTGGTCCTCGGGCGGCAATGCGACGATGGTGCCCGTCGTCTCGGTCATGCCGTACATCTGCACGAAGCCGCATTTGAACACCTCGATGCATTCCTTCAGCAGCGCGGCGGGAATCGGCGAGGCGCCGTACAGCATGTATTTCAGCCGCGAGAAATCCACCTCGCGTGCGCGTGGCTGCCGCACGACGAACTGCATCGCCGCAGGCACCATGAAAAGCTTGGTAATGCCGGACTGCTCGAAGAAATCCAGCACCTTGGTCGGATCGAACTCGCGCGCGATCACGCCGCGGGCGCCGTGATAGAGCCCCATCACGCCCCAGCCGGAGCCGCCGATATGGAAGATCGGCATCGCTACCAGCGAGACGTCGTCGGTCGACCATTTGTTCCACTCGGGCTTCTCGGCCTCGTTGCCGGTCTGCACCAGATTGAGGAAGTTGGCGTGCGACAGCATCGCGCCCTTGGGCTTGCCTGTGGTGCCCGAGGTATAGAGCTGGATCGCGATGTCCTTCGGGTTGATCGACACTTTGGGATCGTCGGCGCTCGCAGCATCCCGCCACGCCGTAAAGTCCTGCCATTCCGAAGCGCCGCCCTCGGTGGTGATGATGGTGCGGACATCGGGCAATTGCGCCTTGATGTTGCGGACCTGGGTGATGAATTCGGGTCCGACGAACAGCACCGGCGCTTTGCAATCGCCGACGATGAAGGCGACCTCGGGTCCTGCGAGCCGCCAGTTCACCGGCGCCATCACCACATTGGCCTTCATCGCGCCCATCAGCAGTTCGAAATAGATGTCGCTGTTCTTGCCGAGATAGGCGATGCGCTCGCCCGGCTTGACGCCCAGCGCGATCAGCGCGTTCGCAACGCGGTTGGTCTTGATGTCGAATTCGGCGAAGCTGGTCTGGCGGCCCTCGAACTCATAGGCCAGCGCGTTGCCGCGTGTTTTGGCGCGCTCACGCACCATGTCGGCCAGGTTCGCCGGTTGTTGCGAAGTGGACATGTCTCTCCCGTAGAGTCTTGTTTTCGTTACGCGGAGTTTGGCGTCATCGCGCGTGAAAGACAATACAGGAGAAACTGGCGTTCCCCCGGGCGCAGCGCATCGCGTAGCGGTGCGCTGCAGAACCGAGGTCCATGTTACTTCCGGCCGGAATTGGGTCCCGGCTCTGCGGAGCAGCGTGAAGAACGCTGCACCGCGTCCGGGACACGGAGCTTCACGCTCGGCCTCACCCCCGCGCGGCGCGGTCCTTTTCGTTCTGCGCCTTGATCGAGTCGCGTGCCTGGTTCCAGTCGGCGTCGCTCCAGTCGCGGAGCTGATAGAAATTGCCGCCCATGGCGAGCGCCTGCGCGCCGTCCATGGCGATGGTCTCGCCGTTGATCCAGTCGCAGCCGCCGGAGATCAGGAACACCGCGAGGTTCTGCAACTCCTCCATGGTGCCGACCCGGCCCATCGGGTTCATCGCCTTGGTGCGTGCGCCGGCCTCGTCGCCGGGCTTGATGCGCTTGCTCATGCCCTCGGTCGGGATTTCGCCCGGCGCAATCGTGTTGAGGCGGATGCCGTATTTGCCCCATTCGACCGCGAGCGACATGGTCATGGCGTGGATCGCCGACTTGCTCATCGCCGACGGCACCACATAGGGCGAGCCGTTGCGTACCCAGGTCACGGTGATCGACACCACGTTGCCGCGCTGCTTGCCGGCGATCCAGCGCCGGCCCACCGCATGCGTCACGTAGAACGTGCCATGCATGACGATGTTGGCGACGGCATCGAAGCCGCGGGGCGAAAGCTCTTCCGAGCGCGAGATGAAATTGCCGGCGGCGTTGTTGATGAGGTCGGTGAGGGGACCCGAGGTCCAGATCGCCTCGATCATCTCGTCGACCGCCATGGCGTTGCGGATGTCGACGCCGTGGCTGACCACGCGCCCGCCATACTGGTCCATCAGTTCGGTTGCAGTCTCGTCGCATACAATCTTGCGGCGGCCACAGATGTGAACCTCGGCGCCAAGCTGAAGAAACCGCGCGGCCATTGATTTGCCGAGGCCGGTGCCGCCACCGGTTACGAGAATGCGCCGCCCGGCGAGAAGCTGATCGTTGAACATCGTTTCCACCCACGGGAATTGCTGTTAATTGGTCGATTGACTAAAACCGGACAAGGGCCTTTCTGTAAAGCGGCAAGTCGGTCAAGCGACAAGAAAGATAGAGTGGAGGATCTCTCATGGAACAACGCGTCTCGATCTCGATTTCGGACGGCATTGCCGATGTCCGCCTGGTGCGGGCAGACAAGATGAATGCGCTCGATGCCGCGATGTTCGAGGCGCTGGTGGCGGCCACCGAGCGGCTTGCCCATGAAAAAGGGGTCCGCGCGGTAGTATTGTCCGGGGAGGGAAGGGCGTTCTGCGCCGGTCTCGATATGGGTCGTTTCGCCGCGATGAAAGAGAGCGGTGGTAACGGGGTCCCCGGTGGCGAGAAACGCGATCTCTCTGCACGCACGCATGGGTTGGCGAATTTCCCGCAACAGGCGGTATGGGGCTGGCGCGAACTTCCGGTGCCCGTGATCGCTGCGATCCAGGGCGTGGCGTTCGGTGGCGGGTTTCAGCTCGCGCTCGGCGCCGACATGCGCTTCCTCACGCCCGATGCGCGGATGTCGATCATGGAAATCAAATGGGGACTGGTGCCCGACATGGCCGGCACGCCGATCCTCGCCACGCTCGTGCGCGACGACATCCTGCGCGAACTCACCTATACCGGCCGGATCTTCTCGGCGCAGGAAGCCATGAGCTATGGCCTGGCGACGCGGATCTGCGACGACCCGCGGGCGGCGGCGCTCGAACTCGCGCGCGAAATCGCCGGCAAGAGCCCGGATGCGATCCGCGCCGCCAAGCGCATGCTGAACAAGCTGTCGGTCGATCCCGGCCCGGCGTTGCTCGCGGAGTCCGTCGAGCAGCAGAAGTTGCTCGGCAGCGCCAACCAGACCGAGGCCGTGCGCGCGAATATGGAAAAACGTGCGCCACGGTTTGCAGAGGCGGGGTAGATACATCCGTCATTCCGGGATGGTGCGCGAGCACCGGACCCGGAATCTCGAGATTCCGGGTCTGGTCCTTCGGACCATCCCGGAATGACGACCATCGAAGTACTTCCTAGAACCCGACCGTAGATCGGAAAGAGACAATGCCAGCCTCCCAACTCTTCCACGGTGTCATCAGCAGCCAGCGCAGGCGCAGCCATGACGAGGTCGCCGACCGCGCCGACCGCATCGCCAGCGGTTTGCAGAAACTCGGCGTCGGGCAGGGCGACAGCGTCGCCATGCTGATGCGCAACGACATCGCCTTCATCGAGGCGGCCTATGCCGCGATGCGGCTCGGCGCCTATGGCGTGCCGG
>DAIMKE010000283.1:0-7154 GCA_036721875.1 Bradyrhizobium sp.
TTGTACCGCGAACAACCTGAACGGCCCGAATGCCGACGGCGAAACCTGCCAGACCATCTTCAAGGGCACGCACCAGTATGTGCTGATCAACCCTGGCAACAATGCGGTCGTCACCCTCAGCGACCCGGTGAATGGCGAAAGCACGCTGCGGACGGTCGAGCTGTCGGCCGATGCGCTGGGCTATCCCCGCGCGGTTCGTTACTATCGTGCGGTCACGCTGCAGATTCAGCGTGAGTTCGACGGCAAGTGGGGCGGTGAGTTCTCGTACACCTGGTCCGACCTGAAGGGGAATACCGAAGGGGGCGTGCGGTCTGACAACGGCCAAACCGATACCGGTGCCACGGTCGATTTCGATCTTCCCGGCCTGGCTGACGGCACCTTCGGCTTCGGCCCCAACCACCGGCGTCACAACTTCAAGCTGTTCGGGACCTATGCCCCGTTCTCGTGGCTAACTCTGGGTGCCAACGCGCAGATCACCTCGCCGCGTCGTTTTGGCTGCCTCGGAACCGTGCCGTCGTCGCGTGACCCGGATGCGGCACGTTTCTATGGCGCGAACGGTACCTATTGTAATCTGAACGCAGACGGATCGGTCCGCACCGCGCCCGCCGCAGCTGGCGAGGTTCTGCCGCCGCGTCAAATCGTACGCCGCGGCACGGCTTTCCAGTCGGATTGGCTGTACAATCTGAACCTCGACGCTGTCTTCACTCTCCCCACCGAGATAGCAGATGCGTTTATCCGCGTTTCGGTGCTCAACGTACTCAATCTCAGCCAAGAGCTTGATTTCGAAGAGCGTGGCACGCTGACATCGGGCGCGCCTCGGGCGGATTACCAGCAGGTGACGGTTTATCAGGCACCGCGCTCGGTGCGGTTGCAGCTCGGCGTGAATTTCTAAGGCGCTTGGCAGCAAAATTCGGGGCCGCCTCTCTAATGAGAGGTGGCCCATTTTTTTGACAATGCGTCGGCTGCGGTCCGCTCTGTAAGAGATTATGTAACGCGCGGCATCGGCGGCGCTTCGCTACCATCGATGGTTATCCTCGATCGCTCTTTTGCCGCTCCAGCCGGCCTTAACTCGGTGGTTTCCTTTATTCGACACGTCGCGCGCGAAACGTCCGTCCGCTTGAGAAGCGCACCAGATAGCTGCCCAGCGCGGCGCGGCGGATCGTTGCCTCCGACCCGACCTTGGGCGGAAATGGCACCATTTCGGTGGTTTCCCACACCGCGCCTTCCTCCACCACGAAGCGCAGCAAGCCGCCGCGCAGCACGCCTACGGACTTGAGCGGACCGGTCAGCTTGGCGACACCCTCGGCATCGCGCTCGTCGGGTTGCTGGCTGAACAGGCCGATCCGCGGCAGCGAAAAGCCGAACAGCGACCGCTTGGTGCGACGAATTTCCTGCCGATCCGTCACGATCACGTCCTTGCGCTCGACCGATGTGACGAGCGCCGCCGCCGCAGCGTCGAAGCAGCGCAGCCGTTCCGCATCGACCGCAATCGCCTGGCATCGTCGCAAGGACGCCACCGCGCCCGACGCGCTCGGCTCGTCTGCTGCTGCCTGCATCAATATCAACGGAACCAGCAATTCGAACGTCATGGGCTCGGCCTCTCCTGTGTTTTATCACTGTAAAACGGGTCGCGCGGGTGTGGCAACTGCACGCGGCGGCTGTGTCAAATTTGCGACAGATTAGCGGAGATTTTGGGTTCGTGCGGGATGGCCGTTGTCTGCGCAATCATGCTTCGCGTATTGGCGACACCATTGCGGCTTCATTACGGAGCCGCTGGTGCGCGCCGGCAGCCCCGGCGCGGTCAAGGGGAACAAAAATGTCTCTCAATATTCGTAAGCATCTGCTTGCTTCGACCGTGCTTATCGGCCTGACTGCGCTGGCGCCGGTCGCCCATGCGCAGGATGCGACGCCCGCGACGGAAGAAGAATCGCCCGAGTCGGGCGACATCATCGTCACCGGGTCGCTGATCCGCAATCCCAATCTCGAGGCCTCGAGCCCAATCAACGTCGTGAGCGAGACCGAGCTTCAGCTGCGCTCGATCACCAGCTCCGAACAAGTGCTTCGGGAGCTTCCGGGCGTCGTTCCTGGAGTTGGTTCGCAAACGAACAATGGCAATGGTGGCTTCGCAACCGTCAACCTTCGCGGTTTGGGCGCACAGCGCAACCTGGTGCTGCTCGACGGCGACCGCCTCGTCACCGCGAACCAACTTGGCACCGTCGACCCGAACAACATTCCGGTCGCGCTGGTGCAGCGCGCCGAAGTGCTGACGGGCGGCGCGTCGACCACCTACGGCGCAGACGCGGTTTCGGGCGTCGTGAACTTCATTACGCGCAAGGATTTCGCCGGCGTGCTCGCGCAGGCCACGAACCAGATCACCGAACAGGGTGACGGCAATATCTTCACTGCCGACCTGACGATCGGCGCGAATTTCGACGATGGCCGCGGCAATGCGGTGCTGAGCCTCGGCTATCAGGAAGCAGACCCGATCTATCAGGGCGCGCGCGACATCTCGATCTTTGAGATCAACGGCTTGAGCGGGCGCGGTGCCGGTTCATCGGCGACGTCGGTTCCGACGACGGTGACGATTGGCGGTGTCCGCAGCCAGCTCAACCCCGCCGGCACGCTGCTGGTACCGGAATATGCCGGGTTCAATTTCAACCCGTTCAACATTTTCCAGACGCCTTTCAAGCGGTTCAATATCTATGCGGCCGCCAATTATGAAGTTTCCGACACGATCGAGCTCTACACGCGCGCCGCGTTCTCGAAGAACGAGGTCGCGACGATCATCGCGCCGTCGGGTATCTTCGGCGAGGCGCTGACGATCCCGGGCAACAATCCCTACCTGCCGGCTGGCGTGCGCGATCAGCTCTGCACCTCCGCGGGTATTGCCCTTGGCACTGCTTGTAACACCAACGCGGCGATCCCGCTGTCTGCGGTGTTCCGTCGCACGGTCGAGCTCGGGCCGCGCATTTCGGACTATACCACGACGTTCTTCGACTATCGCGCCGGTGCTCGAATCAACATCTCCGACACCACGCGCTTGGATGTCTCGGCATCGTACGGCGAGAGTGATCTTGTTCAGATTCAGTCGGGCTATGTGCTGCGCTCGCGTGTGCAGCAGGCGCTGAACGCGAACAACACCACGACCTGCACCAACACTGCAAATGGCTGTGTGCCGCTGAACCTGTTTGGTGCGCAGGGCAGCATTCTGCCCGAGCAGGCTGCGTTCATCGCGGGTGAGAGCACGATCACGATCAAGAACCAGCTGTCGCAGGTCCGCGCGATCCTGACCGGCGATGTCGGCAGCATTTTCTCGTCGGGAGCGGAATCCGTTTCCTACGCAATTGGCGCAGAGTATCGCGATTACGGTTATGAACGCCTTCCCGACGTCCTGGCGGCAATCCCGGGCGAGCTCGGTGGCGCGGGCGGCGCGGTGCCGCGCTTCGCTGGCAGCTATGACGTCAAGGAAGTGTTCGGCGAAGTTATTGCGCCGATCATCGCTGATACGCCATTCTTCCACTCGCTGACGCTTGAGGCTGGCATCCGCTATTCGTCCTACAATGTGGAAGCGGCGAGCAGCCCCAGCTTCGATTCCGTCACCTGGAAGGCAGGCCTGAGCTGGGAGCCCGTTCAGGACATTAAGCTGCGCGGCAATTATCAGCGGGCGGTTCGCGCGCCGAACATCAATGAGCTGTTCTCGCCGCGAAACATCCTGCTGACCAACCTCGCGATTGATCCGTGTCAGGGCACGCGACCGGTCGGCAACGCCGGACTCACGGCGGTCTGTCTCGCACAGGGCGCCCCGGCTGCTACGATCGGCCGAATTCCTGCGCCGACCGCCGGGCAAGCCCAGTCGCAGCAGGGTGGCGATGTCAACATCCAGCCTGAAACCGCCGATACGTTTACCATCGGCGCGGTCATCAGCCCCGGCGCTCTGTTCGAAGGGTTCACGCTGTCGATCGATTACTACAATATCATCGTGAACGATGCGATCACGGCCCCCACGCCCGCCGATGCCATCAACGCATGTTTCGGGGCCACGCCCGCAACCGTGTCGGCGGCTGCCGCTCAGACGGCGGCGTGCACCAACATCCGCCGCAGCCCGGCGGACGGGAGCCTTTCGGGCTCGCCGACCAACACGTTCGGTCTGCCGCTGCTGCTGTCGAACACGGGACGCTTGGCCACCGACGGCATCGACCTGACGGCCAACTACACTCGGACCTTTGGCGATATCGGCCTCAACCTCACCTTCATCGGCAACTGGACCAATAATCTGCGCTTCCGCAGCTTGCCGACGTCGGTGAACCGCCAGTGCGTCGGCTTTTTCAGCGTGAACTGCAGCCCGGACAACGGTCAGATCGCACCGGAGTTCTCGTTCCAGCAGCGCACCACGGTGTCGTTCGGACCGGCTGATGTGTCGCTGCTGTGGCGTTATATTCACCCGGTCGAGTACGAGCCGGGTCTGACGCCGCTGTTCAGCGGCACGATCACGGGCACCACGCCGCTCGTCGGCACCACGGAGAACTTCAACACGATCGGAGCGTATCACTATTTCGATTTGTCGACCCGCTTCCGTATGAACGAGAATTTCGAGTTGATCGGTACGGTAACCAACCTGTTCGATCGTGATCCGCCGCTGACCGGCAGCAACGTCGGCTCCACCGGCGCAAATAGCGGCAACACCTTCCCGGCGACGTATGACGTCATCGGTCGCCGCTTCAGCATCACGGGTCGCCTGACCTTCTAATTACAGGTGACTTCGACCAAAATGGGGGGAGCGGCCAATGGCCGCTCCCCTTTTTGTTGGCGGGCAAGACCTTACCCGGCATGGCCGCCGCAACGGTTGCCGCACCGCAAAGCCTGTGATCTAGACACGCAATGACCACCCTTGATCCCCGTTTGACGGCTGCCCTGAACGCCGCCGCGAATGCTCGCCAGGCCGGGAACGCGGCCGAGGAACTGCGCCAGCTCGATGCCGCGTTCGCCATTGCCCCCGATGACCCGAGAGCAAGCGAATGCGCGCGGGATGCGGGCGCTTGCCGATGGCGACGCCGAACTGGCGCGCCGGTGCTTTGCCACCGCCACCGCGGCCGATCCGGGCGAACCCGCGCTGTGGATGAACCTGGCCACCGCCAATCGCCAGATCGGCGATGACGACGGTGAGGCTGCGGCGCTGGACCGCGCGCTGTCGATCGACCGGCTTCATTTCATGGCGACGTTGCGCATGGCCGAATTGAACGAGCGGCGCGGGCGGCTGGCCGATGCGGCGCAGGGCTGGAGCGGCGTGGTCCAGATGGCGCTCGCGCTCCCCGAACGCCCGCCGCGGGTTGCGGATGCGCTCGCCCGCGGTCAGGCCTTCCTGGCTGCGCACAATGCCCAGCTCGCCGATCGCCTGGACGCGGAGCTAAGCGCCGAGCTGGCAGCAATGGGGCAAGCGGCCCGCCGATTCAATGCGTGTATCGACCATGTGCTTGGCCGCCGCGCGATCTATACCAACCAGTGCCACGGCATCCATTATCCCTTCCTGCCTGCCGACGAGTTTTTCGATCGCGCCATGTTTCCGTGGCTGGACCAAATCGAGGCGCGCACCGATGCGATCCGGGCCGAGGCGCTGGCGCTGCTGAGCGAGGGCGGCGCGGATATCCGACCCTATGTCCGGCAGGATGCCGGGACGCCGGAGAACAAATGGTCGGCGCTCGATCACTCGCTCGACTGGAGCGCGTGCTTCCTGTGGGAATATGGCGTCCGCAACGAAGCGGTCTGCGCGCGCTGTCCTGAAACCGCAGCCGCGCTCGACGCGCTGCCCCGCAACCACATCCCCGGCAAGGCGCCATCGGCATTCTTCTCGATCCTGGCACCCGGGGCGCACATCCCGGCGCACACCGGCGTGACCAACACCCGCGCGATCATCCACCTGCCGGTCGTCGTGCCCGCCGGATGCCGTTTCCGGGTCGGCGGCGAAACGCGCGATTGGCGTGAGGGCGAGGCGTTCGCATTCGACGACACGATCGAGCATGAAGCCTGGAATGACAGCGCCGAACGCCGGATCGTCCTGATCTTCGACGTCTGGAACCCGCACCTGACGCCGCAGGAGCAGGCGCTCCTCCAGCGCTTCTATGCGATCTCCGACGCCCGGGGCTAGCAAGGGCTGCGATCAACTTGCCCCGCCCCAGCCCCTCCCCTTCAGGGGACGGGTGAACCAGGCCGATCGAAAACCTCTCTAAGCCACCCGCAGCGTCAGCGCGCCGTCGCCATCTTCGATCGTCACCGTTGACCCGTCCTTGACCTGCCCACGCAGGATCAGGTCGGCGAGCGGATCCTGCAGGTAACGCTGCACCGCCCGCTTCAACGGCCGCGCGCCATAGACCGGATCATAGCCGACGCGCCCAAGCCACGCGCGCGCGCCATCGGTCAGGTTGAGCGTCACCTTGCGATCGGCGAGCAGCCGCTGGACCCGGCCGACCTGAATGTCGACGATCGGTGCCATATGCTCCTCACCCAACCGGTGGAACAGGATGATCTCGTCCAGCCGGTTGAGGAATTCGGGGCGGAAATGCCCGCGAACGATTTCCATCACCTGCGGCTCGACATCGCTGACCGACTGGCCGTCGGCCAAGTTGGTCAGGAGCTGGCTGCCCAGGTTCGAGGTCAGGATGACGATGGTGTTGCTGAAATCCACCGTGCGCCCCTGGCCATCGGTCAGCCGCCCGTCGTCGAGCAGCTGCAGCAGCACGTTGAACACGTCGCCATGCGCCTTCTCGACCTCATCGAACAGGATGACCTGATAGGGCCGGCGGCGGACCGCTTCGGTCAGCACGCCGCCTTCCTCATAGCCGACATAGCCCGGCGGCGCGCCGATCAGGCGGGCGACCGAGTGCTTTTCCATGAATTCGCTCATGTCGATGCGGACCATCGCATTGGCATCGTCGAACAGGAACTCGGCAAGCGCCTTGGTCAGCTCGGTCTTGCCGACGCCGGTGGGCCCCAGGAACAGGAACGAGCCGAGCGGGCGGTTGGGATCCTGTAGCCCGGCGCGGCTGCGGCGCACGGCAGTGGCGACCGCGCGCACGGCATCGGCTTGGCCGATCGCGCGCTTGGCCAGTTGCGCCTCCATGTGGATCAGCTTCTCGCGCTCGCCCTCCAGCATCTTGTCC
>DAIMKE010000284.1:0-7125 GCA_036721875.1 Bradyrhizobium sp.
CGTGGCCGGCGGCGTCGATAGTACGGCGCTGGCCGATGGCAACACCGCCGCCGCGATCGCCGGCTTTGCGCATTCCCGTTGATCTGCATCAACACATGTCTGCCAACGATGAAGCCTTTGCGAGGTCTTGCATCTTCGGCGGCAGTCACTTTCGGGGCCGACAAGCAGATGCGCTGAGCCAACGTTGCGAGGAGGCTGACCTCGTTGGCTGAGGCTACCCAGCTGGACGGCCCAGAAGATCAAGCGATGGAGTGCATGACCGCGATGTCAAAGGCTTCAAATTCTCCGTTCGGTAACGTGCTGGATCCGATGGAACGGATCTCGGAGACCTTGTTCGGCCTGATCATGGCCCTCACCTTCATCTGCTCGCTCGGCGTCGCAACGGGGACCAGCATCAATATTCAGACGATGTTGATCGGAGCGCTGGGCTGCAATTTGGCCTGGGGAATTGTTGACGGCGGGCTTTATCTTCTGGCTCGCATCAACAGCCGCGGCGACAAGATCCTGACCCTCCGCGCGATACGTCAGGCGCCGGATCCCGAAAGCGCACGGCGCGTCATCGCCGACGCACTGCCGCCGGAATTGGCGACGATCCTGCCTCTGGAGCAGTTGGAGTTGATGCGGCAAAAACTGCAGCGGTTGCCCGAGCCAACTCCCGGCCCGGGGCTGACGAAGGCCGACTGGACCGGAGCACTGGGCCTATGCTTGCTGAGCTTTCTTTCGACGTTCCCGGTGGTGATCCCGTTTCTGCTCCTGAGCGACGCCAGACTGGCGCTGCGCGTCTCCTACGCCGTCGCTATCGTGATGCTGTTCTGCTGTGGTTACGTGTTCGGAATTCGTAGCGGGCTGCGGCCTTGGGCGGCAGGTCTTGCCATGGTGGCTGTTGGTGGTGCGCTGGTTGGGGTCGCGGTGGCTCTTGGAGGATGATCGACGGTGCGGCAGCGGGGCATTGCATCTGTTCGGCGTGTACGCGGTGCTTCCTTCGCCGCGCTGGTCGGCCTGTGGCTTGCACCAATGACGGGCGCTCTGGCGCAGTCCGTCCCTCCCAGTCCAGGCGGTGCGATCGGCCTTGGCAATCGCGGATGGTCCGCGGCCGAGCCCAGCCGCGCGGCATCGGCAAACGAGTTCGAATTCAGCGCCCGCGCGGGTGCCGCATCGGACTACATTTATCGCGGGACCACGCTGTCCGATCATGGGCCTGCGGCCGGCGCCGCCTTCGAAACCAGATATGGCGCACTATACGCTGGCACCACGGTGGCCACCGTCAAGCTGCCGACCCAGCCATCCGCCGAGTTTACCTTTGCCGGCGGTGTCCGCCCGAAGATCGCAACGATCGATTTCGATCTCGGCGTCACCTATTTCGCCTACCCCGGTGAGAAGCTTCCCGGCGAGACCAACGGCATCAATTATTGGGAGACGGTCATCCGCGGGGATCGATCCATCGGCGAACAAGCCCGCATCGCGGCGGGCTACGCTTATTCGCCCAACGTCTCGAACAGCGGCGCCTGGAGTCAGTATGCCGCGGCCGGGATTGGCTATGATGTGCCGGGTCGGTTGCTGCCGCAGAACCTGGCCGTGTCGTTCTCGGCTGCGGCCGGCTATTCCTGGTTTGGCAATCAAGCTGCGCAACTCGGCGGCTTCCCGCTACCTGCCTATCTCAACTGGCAGGCGGGCGTAACCCTCACCCACAAGGCCTTCAACCTCGATCTGCGCTACTACGACACCAACCTGTCGAAGGAAAACTGCTTTGTGTTTACGGGAGATCCGAATGCGCGGCCAGGCGGCCGCGTCAATCTCGTCACCAACCCGGATGGTTTGGTTTCGAACTGGTGTGGCGCGACGTTCGTAGCCAAGGCCTGGTTTGCGTTCAATTAGCGCCTATACCGTTCCGATTGAATCAGAGAATGCGGCGCCGCACGAAGAACGGCGGCTCACCAGCTGAAAAGCGGACGGCCGAAGGGCGAGCCCCAATAATGCTGGCTGCGTTGGCGCGCGTAGCGGAATCCGTTCCCCGGGCTGCGTCGACGCTTCTTGATCCCGCCTTGCGGCTCGCCGCTCAGCACCACCACGAATTCCGTGCCCTTGCCGGTCTCCGGACTCACGCCCTCATCCGTGACGATCAGGGAGGATCGCGGCGCAATGGCTGCGATGCGATCCAAAGCGTCCTGCGGAATCGCGATGCGGTCGAGTGCGGCCTTTGCGCCGTCAGAATTCGCCGGGGCCGCTTCTCCGTCGCGGTCGCTGCTGCCGGCCACCGAGGCGACGTTCCATCGCAGGCCGGCGCCGTCGGCCGTGCGCTCGGTGGCGGTGAAGACGTGCGTGCCGATCGGACGATCGGGATCTGCGATGGTGACCGGACTTTCCAGGATGGGCCTGAAGGCCTGCCGGACATAGAGCCGCTGGGTCTTGCGGCTGACCAGCACCGATACCGGCTGGAGGTCGCGCGCGACGAGCTGCCGCCGTGCGCGCCGTCTCTGCGGCGGCGGCGGCTTCGCGCGCGGCGGTGGCGGCATCGAGCCGCAATTGCAGATCGACGTTGGCGACATCCCATTGCAGCTGCAGTTCCGCGATTCTGGCGGTTGCCTGGGCCTTGGTGTCCTCGGCCTGTTCCCTTGCCTCCGCCGAAATGCTGGAGCCAAGTAGTTTGGCCTCCGCGGCAGCCTGTTGCGTCTCGGCCGCGCGCCTTTGATTTTCGGCCGTGCGAAGCGGCGCCCTCGCCTGCGTGGCCTCCCGCAAGGCCGTCCCGGCGGCTGATCGCGCCTCGGCCGCCTTCTTCGTAGCCTCCTCTGCCTCTGCAGCACGGGAGGCCGCAAGGGTAGCGACGCCCGGCCTGGGCTGGAACAGAAGCGGATGGGCGATATCGACCGGCGTCACGTCGCCGGGCGCCACGATCACGCGCATGCCCATCGCGGTCACGTCGAACAGGCGTTCGGCGAAGTCGAAGGGCAGCCGCACGCAGCCGTGGGACGCCGGACGCCCCGGCAGCACGCCGCCATGGAGGGCGATGCCCGACCAGGTGATGCGATGCATGTGCGGCATGAAGGCGTCGTCGTACAGGTTCGAGTAATGCTCCTCGACTTTCTGGATGACGCTGAAGATCCCGGCGGGCGTTTCGCGCCCCTTCGAGCCGCTCGACACCGGCGCCCGCAAGATCCATCCCTTGGCGTCGTAGACGGTGATCCGCTGGCTACGAAGGGAAACGATCGCCATGACGGGCTCGCCGGCGCTGCGCGACTGAACCGACTCCACCGCGCGTTCGCTCACGCCGCCCCGAGCGGCAGCATGATTCCCCGCCGCGACCAGCGCAGTCAAAGCTGCAACAGCAAGACAGGCGAGCCGCAGCCTTCCCTGCCTGTACTTCGGACTCACACCCCAAGACGTCATGCGCCGCAACCGAAGGGATCAACGCCAACTTGTAGATTCGAAATGTAACGCCATTCGATTGGTGTTGCCAACCTGGAACCCATGCAAACGATGATGCACTGCGGCGCTAGCGCGATTGCGATTCAGCTGCCTGGATCGCGTTCCAGATGCGGGCGGGCGTTGCGGGCATGTCGATATGTCGCACGCCGAGCGGCGCCAGCGCGTTGATCACGGCGTTCATGATCGTCGCCGGCGCGGCGATGGCGCCGGCCTGACCGCTTCCCTTGACGCCGAGCCGGTTGGCGCGGCTTGGAAAATCCGGCGTCAGGCTGCCTTCGAACGAGGGAAGATCGCCGGCACGCGGCAGCGCATAATCCATCAGCGAACCGGAGAGGATCTGGCCCGTGTCCTGATCGAACAGCACCTGCTCGAACAGCGCCTGTCCGATGCCCTGCACGACGCCGCCGTGGACTTGTCCGAGTGTCAGGCGCGGATCGAGCAGGCGGCCGTAGTCGTCGAAGATCACGTAACGGTCCAGCTTCACCTCACCGGTCGCGGGGTCGATCTCGACTTCGGCAACATGGCAACCGTTGGGGAAGGTGTAGCGGTCGCAGAGATGCGTGGCCCTGTGCGCAAGGCCCGGCGCGGCATCGTCGCCGGGCGATTGCCAGGAGGCGCGCGCTACCTCGTCCAGGCTGATCTCCTGCCCGGTTGCCGCGACGCGCAGCATGCCGGCTTCGTAATGAATCGCGTCGGGACCTGCCTGCAGCAGCCGCCCGGCAAGCCGCCGCGCATTCTCGATCAGGCCTTCGGCCGCCATCAGCAGCGCCGTGCCGCCCTGGTGCATCGAGCGCGCCCCGCCATGGCCGCCGCCGGAACTGAGTTCGTCGGTGTCGCCTTGCCGGAATCGAAAGCGCTCCAGCGGCAAGCCAAGCGCGTCGGCCGCGATTTGCGCGTATGTCGTTTCATGACCCTGACCGTTGGAATGGGTGCCGACCTTCAGGTCGATCAGGCCGTCCTCGTGACAACGCACTTCCGCCACTTCGTTGGGCGTGCCGCGCGCCGTTTCGAGAAAGCAGGCATAGCCGAGGCCGCGCAGCCTGCCCTGCTTGCGTGAACTCTTCCGGCGCGCGTCGAACCCTGCGGCTGCCGCCACCGCGTGATCGATCGCATGCCCAAAACTGCCCTGCTCGACCGTAAGCCCCATCGCACTTGCATGAGGAAAACGACGAAAGATGTTCTTGCGCCGCAGTTTCAGCGCATCCATCCCGAGCTGGTCGGCGGCGATGTCGATGCAGCGCTCGATCAGGTAGTTCGCCTCCGGCTTGCCGGCGCCGCGATAGGCATCGACCGGCGTCGTGTTGGTGAACACGCCGCGCGTCTGAAATGCGATCAGCGGGATGTCGTAGACGCCGCCCATTGCACTCGCCATCGCCATGGTCGGCACGACAGGCGCCACCGTCGAGACGTAGGCGCCGAGATTGGCGAGCACTTTTGTTTCAAGCGCCAGGAAGCGGCCGTTGCGATCCAGCGCCAGGCGGGCACGGACGATGCTGTCGCGGCCGTGCGCGGAACCTGTGAAGTCCTCGCCGCGGTCGCCGATCCAGATCACCTGGCGGCCAAGGCGGCGTGCCGCCCACAGCACCAGCACCAGGTCCGGATAGAGGACGTTCTTCATCCCGAAGCCGCCGCCGACATCGGGAATGCTGACGCGAAGCTTGTCGCGGGCGATGTGAAAAACGGAATCGGCGAGCGGGTCGCGGATGCCGTGCGCGCCGGCGGCCGAAGCTATCAGGTGCAGGCGGCCACTCGCAGCGTCATACTCGCCGATTGCACCACGGGTTTCCATCGGCGCAGCGACAACGCGGTTGTTGACCAGCTCGCATTCCACGACATGGGCCGCGTCGCGGATCGCGGCTTCCACCGGCTCGATGTCGCCGCGGTTGAACTGGAACGCGATGTTGTCCCTTGCTTCCGGCCAGACTTGCGGTGCGGACGGCAGAACGGCATCGGCAATAGAGACAATTGGCGGCAACGGCTCGTATTCGACGACAATGGCCTCGGCGGCGTTGCGTGCGCTCTCGGTGCCGTCCGCCACCACAAACACCATGGGCTCGCCGACATAGCGCACGAAGTCGCGCGCCAGCGCGTGACAGGGCGGCACCACCAGCGGCGTGGTCATCGGAATACTCGTCACCGAACAAGGCAGCGGGCCGATATTGTCGGAAGCGAGTTCTGCGCCCGTCAGCACGGCGGCGACGCCCGGCATCCGGCGCGCCGCATCGACGTCGAGCGCGGCAATGCGCGCATGCGCGTGCGTCGAGCGAACGACGACGCCATGAAGCGCGTTCGGCGCCGCGAGATCGGCGATATAGCGCCCGCGCCCCTGCACGAAGCGCGCGTCTTCCAGGCGGTTGAGGCTGCGCCCCAGCAATGGCTCGGTCATGTCCGGATCTATGGAACCAGTCGGCGGCAAAGGCAACGGCAGCATTGCCGCGCTCCGCATCGAGCGCGAGCCGGGTTCAGCGCGTCCGGGCCGATGCAGGCAATCCTACGCGACGTCGGCCTGTGCGCTCGGCGTCTCCTCGGCGATCAGCGCGTCGAGATCGATGATCTGCGGATCGTCGGGCTGCAGTTCGCCCTGAAGCCCGTTGCTGCCATGGAGGTGCATCAGGGTCTGCACGCGCCGGGCATTGAGATGATCGACATGCTGATGGGCAAGCGCCGCGGGCAGCAACGCCTTCGGCAGTCCGACCAGCGCGAAGGCCGGGACCCGGCGAACCTCAGTGCCCTCCTTCCAGCGCAGCGGATGCAGGGTGTAGATCAACTGCCGGTCGATCTCCATCATCTGCAGCTGCTCTGACTCGGATAGCGCAGGCACGGCGACGTTGACGTTGCCCGCACGTGTGCGCACCGCAGCAGATCGCAGTTCCCAGCAAATCAAGTCCGTTGCCGAGAGAACCTCGCGGCGCACCGCGTCCACGCTGGTCGAGAACCGGGTTGCCTCCGGTATCGACATCGAGCTCTTGGTGACGGCGTCGATCAGCGCGGCGGCCCCGGCGCCAAATCCGGGCGCGGCACGTTCGATGGCCGCAGCCATCGCCTCGATCTCGTCGGCGACGGCGTCGCGGTCGCGCTGCGCCTTGGCGTCGGTCAGTGCCCGTTCCGCGGAGGCGACCTGCTCGTCGAATTCCGCCAATGCGGCACGCAACGATTTGGCGCGGTCCTCGACCGCACGCATGCTGGCTTCCGCCCGATCGAGCCGGGAAGCGGCGGCGCCCGCCACCGCGAGCTGTTCGGCCGCGGTTCGCTTCTCCGCAAGTTCCGCTTCGGTGAAGCTCAACCGGTCGGCCAGTTTTTGCCGGGCCGCCAGTTTTTCCTTCAGTGCATTCTCGAAGCGCTCAATTGGGCCAAGCTCGCGCTTGAAAAATGCCATGGCAATCTCCTCGCTAATAGCGATCATCTGCCGAATCAGCTGACAGATTCTGTGCGAGCGAGCGGTAGTTGGCAACTTGGATAAGATTGCGGCCGTAATCTGTTACGCGCCCTGCGAGGGAGTGCCGTTAGACGAAAACCCCAGGCTCGGGGCAATTGGTCAACCGGGCGGGCACGCCGACCGCAGTGCACCCGCTGGGCACATCGCGCTCGACCGCGCCCGCGCCGATTTTGGCGAAGTCGCCGACGCTCACATCACCCACGATCACAGCCCCCGAACTGAGCAGGACGCCTCGGCCGATTCGCGGCGCACGGGTTGGTTCCGAT
>DAIMKE010000285.1:0-7122 GCA_036721875.1 Bradyrhizobium sp.
ATAGCGCTCGATGAAGCGGGCGCGCTTGGAGCGCGCGACCAGATGCAGGATCACTTCGGTGTCGGTGGTCGATTGCATCATCGCGCCGCCCTTCACCAGTTCGCGGCGGAGCGTCAGTCCGTTGGTGAGGTTGCCGTTGTGGCCGACCGCAAAACCGCCGGCGCTGAGCTCGGCGAACAGCGGCTGCACGTTGCGCAGGATGGTCCCGCCGGTCGTGGAGTAGCGGACATGGCCGACGGCCATATTGCCGGGCAGGCGGTCGATCACCTCGCGGCGGGAAAAGGCGTCGCCGACGAGGCCGAGGCGGCGTTCGGAATGGAAACGGCTGCCGTCGAAGGAGACGATGCCGGCGGCCTCCTGGCCGCGGTGCTGGAGGGCGTGCAGTCCGAGCGCCGTGATGGCGGCGGCTTCGGGGTGGCCGAAGATGCCGAACACGCCGCATTCCTCGCGTAGCGTGTCGCCTTCGAGATCGTCCTGCAGCTCGATGCCGAGATTAAGATCAAGACCCGGATCGAGTTGGTCGGAGGGATCGGAAGGGTTTTGCATCGCGTCCATCGCCTCTCTATTTGGCCAGATTAGCGGCCCGCGGGTTTCTCGATCAGCTTTTTAAGGCCGTCGCGGGCAGGTTTACTGTAGCCATCGCCAGACGCAGGGGTGGCCTGGTCGGCGTCAGTTTGATCGTCTTCAGGTTTATTCTTCTTGAATCTCTTTAAGATGGTGTTCTCGGGATCATCCGGCAAGAGCGACATTAACCAATCCCCGGTTCCTTGCAGAACCAGCCGGGATTTCGCGCCCGTGACCCAGTCCGGCCGCTGCTTGTCCGGTACCAGCCAGGTGAAGAACAGGAAAGCGACCACAACGATCAAAAGCCCGCGACCCAACCCGAAGAGGAAGCCCAGCGTGCGGTCCAGCGCGCCGATTCGCGAATCCAGGATCATGTCGGAGATTCGCACCGTGACGACCGACACCACGATCAGGGTGCCGATGAAGGTGCCGGCGACCACCACGATCGCCGCAACCGTATCGTTATTGAAGTAAGTCTTCGCCGTCGGGAGTAGCTTCGAGAAAGCATAAAGCGTGACCAGCGCGGCTGCGCCCCAGGCGGCGATCGACAGGATCTCCCGCATGAAGCCGCGCACCATGGCGAGCAGGCCCGAGATCAACATTACCGCGAGCAGGACGAGATCGAGTATCGTTATCGGCCTCGGCTGGTCAGGTCCGCTCGTAAGTCCTCAAGCAGCGAATCGGCTGTTCTGGGCAACCCCAAGTGAAGGCCTGACGGCATATCCCGCAAGGCTGGATATCGCGTCATCCCGCTCGCCTTTCGCGCGCGTTGTATAGCGGCGAGGGCCGGGCGCGTCACGCCGCATTACCCGTTCTCACGACGGAATCGCGACGGTGTGGCATTTTTCTCAGATGTTCCCGCGTTTGCGTCCCGATTGCCGTTTCCGGCGTTCCTTGGCGTGCCCCGCGCAGCGATTTCGGCGACCAGGCTGGTCAATCCGCCGACGCTGTTCAGCGCAAGACCGCCATCGGACCCTACCTCGCCGCGGGCCGATTCAGGCAAAACCGCGCGCCCAAAGCCCAGTTTGGCGGCCTCTTTCAGCCGGGCCGAGGTCTGCGCCACCGGCCGGATCGCGCCGGAGAGCGAAATCTCGCCGAAATAGACCGCATCCGTGGGCAATGGCGCATTCACCAGCGACGACACCAATGCCGCCGCCGCCGCGAGGTCAGCTGCGGGTTCCTGGATCCGCAGGCCTCCGGCGACGTTCAGATAGACGTCGTAGCCGGACAGCTTGACCCCACAATGAGCCTCGAGCACGGCCAGTACCATCGCGAGCCGGCTCGTATCCCAGCCCACGACGGCCCGTCTGGGGGTACCGAGCGTGGTCGGGGCTACCAGCGCCTGCAATTCCACCAGCACCGGGCGGGTGCCTTCGATGCCGGCAAATACGGCCGTGCCCGGGCTGCCCAGATCGCGTTCAGAAAGGAACAGTTCGGAGGGGTTGGAGACCTCGCGAAGGCCCAGGCCCGTCATCTCGAACACGCCGATTTCATCGGTCGGACCGAAACGGTTTTTCATCGCGCGCAGAATGCGGAAATGCTGCGAGCCTTCGCCTTCGAACGACAGCACTGCGTCGACCATGTGCTCGACCACGCGGGGGCCTGCGATCTGGCCATCCTTCGTCACGTGCCCGACCAGGATGATCGCAGCGCCGGTTTTCTTGGCGAAGCGAATCAGGGCCTGCGCAGAGGCGCGGACCTGCGTCACCGTTCCCGGCGCCGATTCCACCGTGTCGGTCCACATCGTCTGGATCGAATCGATCACGATCAGGCGCGGCACCGCGCCCTCCGACAGCGTCGAGACGATGTCTTCGACCGAGGTTTCCGACGCCAGTTGCACCGGCGCGTCCGCAAGACCCAGTCGCTCGGCGCGCAGCCGCACCTGCGCCACGGCCTCTTCACCGGATATGTAAACCACGCGATGGCCGGCGCGGGCCATCAGGCTGGTGGCCTGCGTCAGCAGCGTCGATTTGCCGATGCCGGGATCGCCGCCGACCAAAAGCACCGAGCCGCGAACAAACCCGCCGCCGGTGACGCGATCGAGCTCCGTCATGCCGGAGGACAGGCGAGGAGCGTCCTGCGTCTTGCCGGTCAGCGATTCCAGCTTGAACGTCCGCCCCTTGCGCTTTGAGCGGACCGAGACCGGCATCGAGGTCGCGCCGGTCGTGTCTTCCTCGCTCAGCGTATTCCACTCGCCGCAGGAATCGCACTTGCCCTGCCAGCGGTTATACGCCGCGCCGCAGTTCTGGCAGACGAAGGAGAGGGTGGATTTGGCCATGATGGGGTGAGTCGCCTTTGAAGTTTATTGCGCCGCTCTCATATCATCACTAAGCCCGCCGCGTTCATGGTAGCTATCGGTCGCTCTGGTCCTGGTTCTCCCTTGGTAATTTTCTCCCGTTACTGCGCGAACCGAACGAATAAGCCCTTTCGGACTACTAGAGGGGACTGGAACATAAAGTGAACATTGACGTTCGATTAACCACGGCCTGTCAGCTTAATCAAGCCAAAAGGGTTACGAAATGGCCGGGATTTCAAAGATCGAATGGACTGACTCGACGTTCAACCCCTGGGTGGGTTGCACGAAGATCAAACGGGCTAAAGGCAAGCCGTCAGCTTGCGATTTTTGTTATGCGGAGAAATGGGCCAAGCGAAGTGGTCAGGTGACTTGGGGCGATCATCCACGCCGACGAACAACAGTTTCCTATTGGAATGCGCCGTTAGCTTGGAATAAGCGTGCTGCAGAATTCCAGTCGAAGTTTGGGCGACGACAACGAGTGTTCTGTGCTTCTCTCGCTGATGTCTTCGACAATCAGGTCGATCCTAAATGGCGTGCCGATCTCTTTGAACTCATCCATAGCTGCGATCAGTTGGACTGGCTCCTGCTCACGAAGCGACCGCAGAATATCCGCAAGATGCTGCCCCCGGATTGGGGCTCGGGTTACGCGAATGTTTGGTTGGGGACAACGGCTGAGGATGCGGACGCTTATCAGCAGCGTGTGTCACATTTGCTTGCACTGCCGGCGGCAATTCGATTCGTTAGTTATGAACCTGCACTCGGTCCGTTGGGTCCGATCTCAATCTCAGGTCGGGTGCCGGATTGGATCATCATCGGTGGCGAAAGCGGGGTTAGGGCGGACCTCTTGCGCGAAACTCGTCCGCAGTGGGCGCGAGATGCGATCGCTGAATGCCGGCGCGAAAACGTTGCGCCGTTTCTTAAGCAATGGGGCACGTACGCCAATAATCCTCTGGTGATAGAAGAGGGGCGTACAGTTGAGTACGCGATGCAACGTGATCCGCCCGACAACGGAAAGGGCGGAGGAAAGTTGGATGGAAAGCTGTGCCGGGAGTTTCCGCCAGCTCAAACTCTCGCGGTATCGGTAAAGGGGCGGGTCGTCAAAGATGCCTGTACAGGGAGAGCATTACTGGCAGGATGAGAGCGGGTTATGGGTCGAGAATGTAGGCCCTTGGGCCAAGGAGAAACTCAAGATACTTACGGACTACGTGCAGATTTCAAGTAGTACGCGGAAGAAGTATACGCACTGTGCTTTCGTGGATGTGTTCAGTGGGCCGGGAAAATCAAAAATCAGAGGTACGACCGAACTGATTGATGGCAGCCCAGTTGCAGCATACAAACAGGCGATAAAAACCAAGGCATTTGCGGATCAGGGCCTGCTGGAGTCAGCTACTTCTAGATTGCGCAATCTCGGCGCACAGGTAACTCCAATCGAAGGGCCTGCGAGCCGATCTCTTCCCAAGATCGTAAGTAACCTCAGTCCATCTGGTCTGCATTTGGCTCTGCTGGATCCTCATAATCTTGGGACATTGTCCTTCGATCTCTTCGAATGCCTGGCTAAATTGCAGCGTATCGACGTAATCGTGCATGTGAGCCTTGGTGACCTTCAGCGGAATGCCGACCGGTATACTTCCGAAGATCACGCACAATTCGATCGTTTCGCGCCCGGGTGGCGTGCCAATGTTCGAACTGAAATGAATCAAACGTCGCTTCGTGCGGCCATCCTCGAGTATTGGACCGAAAAGGTTGTTTCCTTAGGTTTGCCGCGGGCAAAGCATTGTGAGCTGATCCGCGGCACAAACAACCAGCGACTTTACTGGTTGATGTTTTTGGCAAAGCATGAACTTCCACATGCATTTTGGAAGAAGATTACTTCTCAAGCTAAGTCACCTGAACTTGATCTTTAGGTGAGACCGACTGTTTCTCCAAGTTTCTATGAGATGAGCGCTCTTTTAAAGAGAGGTGTACAGTCGGCACGGCAAATCGCTCAGCCCAACGCTGCGACGCTCGCGCACGTCCATATCCCCACCGGCTGTTCAAGCCCCCGAATCGTCTGTGCCGGCCGCTCGACCAGCGCTGCGAAGTCGGTGCTCGAATGGTCAGGTTCGGCCCGGGCCTGCTGCACCAGTGCGTCGCTGACGACGATGGCGCATCCGAATTCGCGGGTCAGCGCTTCGAGCCGGCTCGCCGCATTCACGGTGGTGCCGATGACGGCGAATTCGAGCCGGTTGAGGCCGATGTCGCCCAGCACGACCTGACCATAGTGCAATCCGACGCTGACCTGGATCGGCGGCTCGTTGCGATCGCTCCGCTCTGCATTCAATTTGGCGATCGAAACAATCATTCCCCTCGCGCAACGTAACGCGTTCAGCGCATCGGAATCGCCGGCGAACGGCGTACCGAAGGTGGCCATCAGGCCGTCGCCGAGGTACTTGTCGAGCGTTCCGCCGTGCTGGAACACTTCTTTTTCCATTCGTTCATGGAATTGCCGCAGCGTATCGATGACATCCTTCGGGTCTCGTCCGTCGGCATAGGCGGTGAATCCGACGATATCGGCAAACAGCACCGCGACGTCCTGCGTACGGACCCGCGTGAGCGGCTCGTCGTTGCCGGACAGTTCATCGACGACATTGGGCGAGAAGTAACGCGCCAGGTTGGCACGCTCGCGTTCGAGCCCGGCGTGACTGATCAGAAGCGCATTCGAACGACGCACCGCGAGCGCCAGGATCGCTGCCACGCTGATGAAGACGATGACCTGCTGGAAGCGGGCGCCGAGGCCGATCGCTGAGGGGTCGAGGATACTGAACATGCGAATATCCGCCCCGATCGCCTCCCTGACGCGCTCCGACAGCGCGGCATGGGTTTCCGGTTGCAGATAGGCCCAGCCGACGGCAATGGCCCACAGCGCCGATGTCCACATGCCCATCGCGAGCACCGTCCGCCAGGAATAGGCAAGGGTGGCAGTCGAAAGGAAAATGAAGAAGTAAATGAAAGTGTCGAACCGGAACTGCATTCCGATCGGCCAGTGCACGCCGCTCCATGGGTTGGGCGCGATGGTGAGGAATGTCAGCAGCGCGAGATCGCAAATGATCAGGAAGACCTCGAGCGGCGAACGGCCGACCTTGCCGACCTTGAGCTGGGCCCAGCCGATCAGGGCAAAGCAGCCCAGCATGAAGACGTAATAGACCACGTCCCAGTTCGGGGTGATGATCGGCAAGGTAACAGCCGTGACCGCCAGAGCGACCCATCGCGCCCGTACGGCCAGCAGCAGGCCCTCACGCTTGCTTTCGGTGAGGGCGGCTTCCGCGAATTTCAGGGTGTCTTGCCGGACTTCGGTTCGTCCGGATCGCCGGTCGCCCGGATGGGGGACATCAGCCGCTTCTGCCATGACGCTCAAGACACATCTCCCCGATCGAGAATCAGATCGTGCAATCAGGTGGCACGCCCGAGAACGTGCGGCCACCCGACGATGTCATACCTGATAAATGCGGCAGCGGTCTTGATGCCTTCGAATTGGGCAGCCTCGGTTCGGCCGTAGGGCTATCGCATTTGACGGGATCGTTGGCGCACGTTTGCTTGGGCCACGATCATCCGTGCCAGGATAGCATTGCGCGGCAGTTTGCCCGACGTGTCAAATGTCTCGGCGGCCGCTGGGGCACCGCTGGCCAGCGCCCGGTCTTCTTTGCTTTCACGAAAACGCCGTCCACAGCATCGACAGGCCGGCGGCGATCATGATGCCGTCCATCAGCAGGCGGAAAACATCGGGTTCGAGACGCAGCACGAAGCGTTTGGCGACGAAGGCGCCGAACATCAGCGAGGAGCCCGCTATGAGGCCCTTGATCGCGATATCGGATGTCAGCGCGCCGAAGCGTTCGAAGGTGATCGACTTGCTCATATAGAGTCCGAGCGAACTCGCCGCTTCGGTGGCGAGAAACGCGCCCTTGTTGAGGCCGTAGAACAGAAACAGCGGCACGCTGAGCGGCCCGGTCGACACCACGATGCCGGTGAGATAGCCGATGACCGCGCCGCCCACCGCAAGGTGCCAGAGTTTTGCCTTGAGCTGATGCCGCGCCAGCCAGTGCCGCACCGGGACCATCGCGATCAGGAACAGGCCGATCGCGATATCGACGGCGTGCGAGGGCAGTGCGAGCAGCGTCCGCGCGCCGAGCGCGGCGGCCGGAATGCCGGTGGCCGAATAAGCAAGGCAGGGGCCGCCAGTCGACCTCGCGCCACCACGCCAGGATGCGCGAAAAGTTCGCCATCAC
>DAIMKE010000286.1:0-7090 GCA_036721875.1 Bradyrhizobium sp.
GGGGAAGAAAGTCGATCCGTCCGCCATTGCGGTTCAGGCGATCGAGGCGCAGCCGGCCTTCGGCCAGATCAAGCCAATGAGAGGCAAGGTGCTCGCGTGCTCTGAACAGCATTCGAGGAGACGTGCCAGCTTTCAATCGGTCCGAACAGGAGACCCTGGCGCCTCCGGGAAGGAAGAGAAGACCTGGCGTACAGAAAGGCGGCCAAGCGTCGACGAGACAAACCGGGCCAACGACAACGCTTGAGCCTTCGGGATTATCGTCGACCGACGGGATCGTCACCGCCCGTTCGAAGCGCTCCCGCGCGGGCCGTTATCTCTCGGTCACGAAGAACGACAGCCTCCCGCTCCATAGCCAGCCGAGAGATGACGGAGCCGAACGATCACCCGTCTGGGGTCACCGATCCCAAGCGTGGTCCCAAGGGTGATGGAGCCGAACCAGCACCAACGCCCTCGCTGGGAACAGGTGTCGTCGTTATCGCCACGCGGGCCCAAGCGGTGCATCCGATGCCTACCGCGCCGACCAAGGCAAACACTTCCCGCCACCATTCCGAAGAAATGCCGATATGAGCGAGGTTGAACGTCACCTCATAGCCGGCCCACGCCGCGGGAGCCGCGAACAAAAGGGCTATGACAAGACGGATGGTGGGAGAGCGTGTGACAGAGAGGAGATACCGACCGGCCAAAAGTCCGAAGGCACCCGCGACAAAACCAACAGCGATGGCGCCGATGGGACCTATTCCAGTTCGATATGTATACATGCCGGCGGTCATGCCGACGAAGAACGGCAATGCATAGACGGCGAGCGTGAATAGCGCCCAACAGACGACGCCGAGCCCGGCGATATTGAGAAGAATGCCAGTGGTGATCATGGTGGTGGGTCCCGTGACACGTGTTGCAAGGGTTACGCCTCCACCACCACCACGGCGCACCATTTAGTATAGCCGAAGACATGAGGTGACGGGAGAGGGAATTCGTTGGCGGTACCTCCGTCTGGTCAAGACGGAAATGTGCCTTTTGTCCGGCAGTAGCGGCGCTTACGCGCCGCCGTCGCCGCCGAACTTCCAGACGGGAATGCCGAGCTTGCGCGCCGTGTCGGCGAGATTGTCTTGAATACCGGTGCCGGGGAATACCATGACGCCAACTGGCAGGACGTCGAGCATCTGGTCGTTGCGCTTGAAGGGTGCCGCCTTGGCGTGGCGGGTCCAGTCCGGCTTGAAGGCGATCTGCGTTACCTTGCGGTGATCGGCCCAGCGGGCGGCGATGCGTTCAGCCCCCTTCGGTGATCCTCCATGCAGCAGGACCATGTCAGGATATTTGGCCCGGACCTTGTCAAGCGTATCCCAGATCAGGCGGTGATCGTTGCAATCGAGTCCACCGGTAAAGGCGATCCTGGTGCCCGCCGGCATCAGCGGCTCAAGGGCGACACGACGTTTGGCTGCGAGAAAGTCGCGGCTGTCGATCATGGCCGAAGTCAGGGTGCGATGGTTCACCAGAGACCCCGAGCGTGGCCGCCAGGCTGAGCCTGTGTGACGCTCGAATTGCTCGGCGGCCTGGTCGCGGAAGAACTCGATGGCGTTGCGGCGTTCGATCAGGGTCATGCCCTCGGCGATGAGGCGTTCCAATTCGACCGAGCGGATTTCCGAGCCATCCTGATCCTTCTGGCTGCGCTTCTGCGCCAATTCATTGCCGTCGAGGTCGCGTTCGATACGCATCGTGGCGCGGTGGAAGAGATTGACGCTTCCCCACAGCAGGTTCTCAAGATCTGGTTCGAGACGGGTCTCGCTGAGCGTCGCGATCAGGGCGTCAAAGATGTCGGCGACGGCGTCGGCGACGGTGTGCGCTTCAGGCAGCGGTCTGGGGTCGGGTTCGTCCTGAAACGGGCGATAGCCATGGAGCTGGAGTTCGGTGAGATCGTGATCGGTTGGGGATGTCGTGAGCGGCGGATCCCAGGTCTGTTCGTCGCGATCGGTCGTCATGGCGTTTTCCTTTGTCGGAACGGCCGCGCCCATCGCGGCCTTCGTGGCGACGAAAGGCGGCGGGCGGACCGGACCTGCACCGCGAAGCGGCCGAAGCAGAGCGGAGGATGGCGGGAGCCGGCTATTTTGCTTCGCGATGTAAAGCGTCTGTGAGGACGCGACGGAAAATAGCCGGCTCGCGCCATTGCGTGGCCGGGCCGCTTGCCGCAGGGTCGCCCTCTCAGAAGGCCGGGGAGCGGTCCTCTACGACCCACCAGGAAACGCCTGCGAACCGGCGCGAGGGAATGCGCAAGACACTGCGTTCGTGTCCCGTACCGGCGGCGAGTCAGAACTCAATGAAGCGCGCTACGTCCTCCGGGGCGAGCTGCACTCGCAGGGCAGCCCGAAGCGCATCAATGCCGAAACCTCGGAGATCCTCGTTGAAGTCTCCGCAGCGCGGCGACAGGGCGATCGCCTCGATCCCGTTCGTGGCAGCTCGTGCGCTCAAGCTTTCCATTGCATGATCTCCGGCGGGATCGTCGTCGCGAACGATGTAAAGGCGACGCAGTGTGGCCGGAAGGAGAATGGCTGCGAGGTGAGCGGCTGAAAGTGCCGCCGCCATTGGCATATCAGGCAAACCGCAACGGAGCGACAATATGGTTTCGATCCCCTCGCCGGCCGCCATCACGTCGTCTGCGACACCGAAACGAACGGCGTTACCGAGGAGATGGCCCATCGCGCGCCGTGGCGTGTCGATTGGCGCCTTGCCGCTGGCCGAACGATCGAACCCTTGCGGATTGAGGTAGGTACGATGCGCGCCGGTAATCCTTCCGTCGAGATCGGTCACCGCCGCGATCATCGCCGGCCAGGTCTCGGTCGGTTCGTATGGATCCGGACGATAGTAGCAGCGCGGATGGAACCGAAGGCTTGCGCAGTCGCGAAGAACCATGATGCCGCGGGCACGGAGATTTGCTTCCGCAAGCGTCCCCGCAATCGGCTGAGACATCGCGAATAGCCGCCGTGCCGATTCCGGAGAACCCCTGGTCGCCGACTTCGGCGATCCAGTCGGTACCACCGAATGACGCGGCGGGTAGTCCGGTTCAGGTCGTGGTAGCCTGAGGAAGCGTCTTGCTTCGCCAGCCACGTCGCGGAAATCGACGAAGCCGCAGCTTTTGCGGATGACGTCGAGCAGATCGCCGTGCTCGCCGGTGGCGGCGTCGGTCCATTTGCCGGCGACACGTTTGCCGGATGCATCGTGGCTCAGGCGTACGAACATCGAGCGGCCAGCGGCGTTCCTGACATCGCCGACCTGCCAATAGTTTCCGACCCGCCGCCCGTTGGAGAGATAGTGACGGCACACCGCCTCGGCCTCCCGCGCCAGGCGATGCGCCAATTCGGTTGCATCGCGGGGCATGTCAGGCTACCGCCCGATCGGAGATGCGCGAGAGCGGATAGCGCTCCAGCACTTTGCCCAGGATTGCCGTCCCGGAAGCGTCCGTCGGCACGAACATGCGCAGCTTCCACGAGATGATTTCGTGGAACAGGCCATAGGCTCGCAGCCGATCCCGCATCGCGTCGGTAAAACCGGACAGTTCAATGCGGTTCACGCCCATGACGCGGACGCGACGAAGTTGCAGGCCTTCGGCGAGATCGAGCACGGTCTTGCCATCCATCAGCGCCGTAAAGGCCCCGTCCGGCGTCAACGTCGCCATACCGGTTGAAAGTGCGCCCGCGACCCAAGCCGGCGAGGCCTTGCGGCCAATGATGCGCTCGCCGGTATCCAGTTGGAGCCGGTAGACCCGCGTCGACTCATTGGGCAGGCGCTTCCAGATCGGTAACAACAATCCAGACACGATGTGGATCTCGCTGTCGGTGAATTCCGGTACCTCGGCAACCTCCGCGGTCCAGACACGGGAAAAGGTCTCGCGGTCGGTCTCCTGCCAGTGGGTCTGAGGCATCATCGCCAACGCGACAGTTGGATGCTCCATCGGTCGAATGAGACGTACCCGGCGTTCGACCTCACCGTCGTCCGTCATCAGACTGCGAGCCGGTACCTGCACTGCCGCTCGTCCCGACTGGCTGTTGACCAGCAGCACGGCGCGCGGATCGGCGAGACGATTGAGCGCGTCGTCGAGGGTAACGGGTCTGTTGCGGTCACGTTGGGTGATCGTCAGCAGACGGGTCTCGGCCGACGTGCCGGGATGGGTGTAGATGGTCTGTCGATCGGCGATGGCAAAGGACTCTGCCGCGAGCGTTTCCAATCCGACATCATAGGTACCGCTTGCGATCGCCCCCTCGATGCGCGAGGTCAGCAATTGTTCGAAAGCCGTAAACAGGATGTTCTGCAGATCGATAGTCATCGCCAGCAGGCGGTTGAGGAAGGTCGTGATCGGCGGCAATTCGTCCCTGATGCCGTTGGCATCCATAAGCTTGAGCCCCGTGGTATCCTCAAACGTCTGGAGTGAACAATCCTCGACCTTGCCCATGACAAGGAGAACGTAGAGCTGCCGCAGGGCATCGCGGGCATAGTGGCTCTCCAAATTGTCCTCGGATCTGAACAACCCCTGCCCGCCGGTCTGGCGCTGGCCTTTGGTGATGGCGCCGAGGGTGTCGAGACGCCGCGCGATGGTCGAGAGAAAGCGCTTCTCGGCCTTCACGTTGGTCGCGATCGGGCGGAACAGCGGCGGCTGCACCTGGTTGGTGCGGTTGGTACGGCCAAGGCCCTGAATGGCGGCATCGGCCTTCCATCCGGCCTCAAGAAGGTAGTGAACCCGAAGGCGGCGGTTTTTGGCTGACAGCTCCGCATGATAGCTGCGTCCGGTACCGCCTGCTTCGGAGAAAACGAGGATGCGCTTGTCGTCATCCATGAACGCCTGGGTTTCGGCGAGATTCGCCGAATCCGCGCGGTTCTCGACCACGAGCCGATCGATGCGATCGGCGCCCCGCTTGCGAACGATCCGGCGCGAACGGCCGGTGACTTCGGCCACCATGTCGGTGCCGAAGCGCTGAACGATCTGATCGAGCGCGCCGTGGACAGGCGTTAACGAGGCGAGTTTTTCGATCAGCCTGTCGCGGCGCGCGACGGCGTCCCGACACTGCACTGGCTGGCCGTCACGGCATACCGGCCGTGACGACATATTGCCCTCGCTGTCGGTGAAGGGCTCGTAGAGCTGGGTCGGGAACGAATGCGCGAGATAATCCAGCACGTATTCGCGCGGGGTAATGTCGACCTGGACGTCGCCCCATTCCTCGGTCGGAATTTCGGCGAGCCGCCGTTCCATCAGCGCCTCGCCGGTCGAAACAATCTGGATCACGGCGGAATGGCCCGCCGCAAGATCGCGATCAATGGCTGCGATCAGCGACGACGTCTTCATCGCCGTAATGAGGTGGTTGAAGAAACGCTGCTTGGCGCTCTCAAAGGCGGAGCGCGCGGCGGACTTCGCCTGCGCGTTCAAAGTGCCGGTGGAGCCGGTGATGTTGGCCGCCTGCATCGCCGCATCGAGATTGTTATGGATGACGCTGAACGCGCCCGCATAAGCGTCATAGATGCGAATCTGCTCGTCGGTGAGCGTATGCTCAACCAGCTCGTATTCGACGCCCTCATATGACAGCGATCTGGCGGCATAGAGACCGAGCGCCTTGAGATCGCGCGCCAGTACTTCCATCGCCGCGACACCACCGGCCTCAATCGCCTCAACGAACTCCGCGCGGGTGGCGAATGGGAAATCTTCGCCGCCCCACAGTCCAAGCCGCTGCGCATAGGCGAGATTGTGGACCGTGGTGGCGCCGGTCGCCGAGACGTAGACGATGCGCGCGTTCGGCAAGGCATGTTGCAGGCGAAGCCCCGCGCGGCCTTGTTGTGAAGCGGCCGCGCCGCCACGTTCACCTTTCCCGCCCGCCGCGTTCTGCATCGCGTGAGACTCGTCGAAAATGATCACGCCGTCGAAATCCCTGCTCAACCATTCAACGATTTGCCGGACCCGAGAAACCTTCTCGTCACGCGCGTCGGAACGTAGCGTGGCGTAGGTCGTGAAAAGGATACCCTGCTCCAGACGGATCGGTGTGCCCTGACGGAAACGCGAGAGCGGTGTCACCAGCAGGCGTTCCTGGCCGAGCGCGGACCAGTCACGCTGGGCGTCCTCGATCAGCTTGTCGGATTTGCTGACCCACACTGCACGGCGGCGACCCTTGAGCCAGTTGTCGAGCAGGATACCGGCGACCTGACGGCCCTTGCCGGCGCCTGTTCCATCACCAAGAAACCAGCCACGCCGAAACTGGAAGGCGTTCTCGGCGTCCGCGGGCGCGGCCGAGACGAAATCGAACGTCTCGTCGACCGTCCATGATCCCTGGAGAGTGCCGCCATGGGCTTCGCCGGCATAGATCACGGATTCAAGCTGTGCATCCGACAGCAGGCCGTCCGACACCACATTCGCGGGAAGATGCGGCCGATAAGATGGAATGGGTGGTGCGACCGACGCCATCGCCGTTGATTGCACGAGCATGGTGGGATGGGCTTGGGAGCCGGGAATACGGATCGACTGTAAGCCGTACTGTTCGTAGAGGGCTTCGGTGATGCGGCCGTGCTCGACGGGGTGCCACGCCAGGGTTTCGTAGGCGAGTTCGGTCGCGGCAGGCTCCATCGCCGGAGCTGGGGTGGAGGACGGGCGCACGGCGCAGGCCCGCACCGTTTTGGGAATGACCGGACGCGGGGTCGCTACATTGGCGACAGTCGATCCGATCGGAGACCGAGGTGGCACCTGCTGCATCACCCAGCCGAGCAATGTCGCTACATCCGGCGCCATGCCCGGAGACAGCGGAAACACCGTCGTATCTTCAGCGGGTTCCTTGTCGATCACGGTCAGCCGCGTATCGATGCTGGTGCCGTGTTTGGCGTAGACCGCGCCGTCGATGGCGGCCGAGAACACGACGCGCCCGCGTTCCTGCAAGGCGATGAAGGCGTCCCTCCATGCAGGATTGTCGGGCGCGCAGCTCGCGCCTGATATCGCGACCAGACGACCGCCTTCGGCCAAGCGTGCCAATGCCGAGGAGATATGACGGAGCGCTGCATCGGCCATGCGGCGGTCGACGTTGGCGACGGCCGAGAACGGCGGGTTCATCAGCACGACGCTGGGGAC
>DAIMKE010000287.1:0-7081 GCA_036721875.1 Bradyrhizobium sp.
CCTTGGCGCAGAAGCTCTACGCAATCGGCAGCGATCTCGACCAGAAGGTCACTGCCGTGCGCAAGGCGTTCGCTTGAGGGAGGCGCAAAATGGCTGTTTCTGACGATCTCGGCCGCGTGGCTGATTTGTGCGGGGCCGGCGCCAAGCAAACGCTCGCCGCGATGATTGCGCTCGGCGCGCGCCCCGAAGGGCACGCCGAGGGGCTTTTGTGGGATCAGCAAATGACGCGCCTACAAGGCCAACTCAATAGCCTTACGGCATTGAATGCCAAGCTCAACGCCGCAAGCGTGATTGCTGGGATGCAGGCCTTCTCCGCGCAGCTTGCGACGATCGGGCAAGTCTCGAAAGACGCGCAAGCGCGGATTAAGAAGATTAAGGAGATCTCCGATCTCCTGACCAAGCTCGCCAAGGTGCTCGATTTGGGTCTCGCAATCCTCGCGGCTGCAGCAAATCCATCGCCCGCAACCATTGCTGCCGTCGTGACTGCGGGAACCGCTGTTGCTGCGGATGTCTAGCGCAATGGCGTAAATGCGCCCTCATCTCGGTCATTCACGATCAAACCAACTCATACCGGAAGCTGCCACTTGTTCGCAGTAGTTGGCTGCGCGCCAGGCTAGGACATATGCGCGTCGGCCATACCGCTTCCAACGCGCTGATCGGTGCTGCGATGTCGGAACCGCTCTCGATATTCGCGCGGCGACAGGCCAGTGGCAGGTGTAAAATGATGCCTGAGCGCGGCGATGCTGCCGAAGCCTGCGAGGCGCGCAACCTCTTCGACGGAGTGAGACGTTTTCTCAAGCAGCCGCCTCGCCTCCTCGACCCTTATACCGATCAGCCATTCCCCAGGTGCCAGTCCGGTCGCTTGCTTGAACCGTCTGACGAAGGTCCGTTCGCTCATGACGACGGCACGCGCCATCGCTGGAATCGTCCAGCTCCTGGTGAGCTCGGCGCGCAGGCGATCGAGCAGCGGCGTGACCAGAGATTCGGGACGAGGGGCAACCGGGCGTTCGATAAACTGCGCCTGGCCACCGCTTCGATGAGGTTGGACGACGAGGCGTCGCGCCACGATGTTCGCCGCCTCGGCGCCAAAGTCGCCGCGAATGATGTGGAGCATGAGATCGATGCCCGCCGCGCTGCCCGCCGACGTCAAGAGCTGACCTTCCTCCACATACAGCACCGACGGATCGACATCGACCTTGGGATGTGCGGCCTGCAATGCCTCCGCATAGCGCCAATGCGTGGCCGCACGACGCCCATCAAGCAGGCCGGTCGCAGCGAGCACGAACGCGCCCGAACAGATCGAGGCCAGTCGCGCGCCCCGGGCATGGGCGGCCCGCAAATGGTCGACCAGCGCCATCGGCACCGGCGCGCCTGCTTCTCGCCAGCCGGGTACGATGATGAGGTCGGCAGCGGCGATCAGCTCCACCCCGCCATCGACCGACACACGCAGCCCGCCATGCGCCGTCAACGGTCCGGGTTCCAAACCGCACGCGGCAAAGCGATACCACCCCGGCGGCATCTCCGGCCGCGCAAGACCGAAGATTTCGGCGGCGATCGCAAACTCGAAGGTGCAAAGTCCGTCGTAGACGAGCGCGACGACGAGAGGGCCGGACGGATTTGGCGTAATATTGTGCATAATAGTCATGTCTGCCACTTGGTGACCGATCGGAAAAGCGAAAAGAAGGGCGCGTCCAACAGATGGAGCGCCCAATGCCAACCGCCGTAACCCAGACCCCCGCCGCCCCCGCCGCCGAGGCCGAAGACCATTTCGCGGCAGAGTTCACCTTCGAGACCGATTGTTGGGACGTTCATGAAAGCCTGGCGCAGGGGGCCGATTTCGTGCTCCTCGACGTCCGTTCACCCGCCCTCTTCGCGGGTGGCCATGTCCCCGGCGCAATCAATCTGCCGCATGGCAAGATCATCGCGAGCAAGATGGCCACTTGGCCCGACGACACGCTCTTCGTTACCTATTGCGCAGGCCCGCATTGCAACGGCGCCGCGCGTGGCGCGCTCCGGTTGGCGCGACTTGGAAGGCCGGTCAAGATCATGGCCGGGGGCATCACCGGCTGGATCGACGAAGGTTTTGCCCTCGCCATCGAACACGTTCATGCCTGATCGCGCGTCACCACCGGTCAAAGCGGTGACGATCGTCACGCACAACGGCCTTCCTCAGGGCGCCCCCGACGATCAACTGCTGGCGGACGCTTTTTCGAGCCTCGGCGTTCTCAGCCGTTTTTTTTCTTGGGATGATCCGGCGGTGTGCTGGTCGGCCAGCCCGCTCACCATCGTGCGCTCGGCATGGACCTATCATCGTTCGCCCGACCAGTGGATCAACTGGATCGAGCGGGTAGCGCGCGAAACGAGGCTGATAAACTCCGCCTCGATCCTCAAGTGGAATACGGACAAGCGCTATCTGCGCTCGTTGGCCGCTGCGGGCATCGACTGCGTCCCCACTCATTTCGTCGAGCCGGGAGAGACCACGTCCCTCCGCTCGATCATGCACGAGCGGGGATGGGCGGACGTGATCGTCAAGCCGGCGATCGGCGCAAGTGCGGCGGGTGCGCGGCGGTTCACTGCCGACTTGTCCGACGGGATCGGCGAAGACCATCTCGCCGCTTTGCTGGTCCGCAGCGCCGTCCTCGTGCAGCCCTATCAAAACGCAGTCGAAAGCGAGCGTGAGCGTTCGCTCGTTTTCATCGGCGGCGCATTCGCCCATGCCTTTACCAAACCCGCTTTCAACACGGATGCGGCCGGCGGTACCGCGGTGTTGCCGCACGAACCCACGGCCGCAGAACTGACCCTCGCCGATGCGGCGCTTGCCGCGTCGCCCGATCGCCCGGTCTATGCGCGGGTGGACATGGTGCCGTCACTACGTGGCCCGCTGCTGATGGAACTTGAGTTGATCGAGCCGGACCTTGGTTTGCGGCTCGATCGCACTGGCCCGCGTAAGCTTGCGCAAGCATGCCTCAACTAAGCTGCGTGGGCGCTTCTGCAGCTCGATCCTTCCACCCTACCAAGTCAACTGCCAATGTCTGGTCTTCGGCGTTCACGTTCAATTCCTGCCATTCAGCAACCGGCCCAATTCCAGCCAGTTCAGGGGCCCCGACGCTACGATGGCAGCTACTAGGCTGCTGCCGAAAGGCAGGTCTCGGCTAGGAGTGCGGCAATTCCGCATGTCGGCTTTCAGGTACCGTCAGGCGAGCTTCGCGGCGTCCCTCGCGCTGCGCGACGCGCAGGAGATCGTGGCGGGTTCGCCGCTCGATGCCGAAGAGGGAGCCACCGCTTTGGCCTCAGCAGAGACAAAATGAGCTGGGAAAGCTTTCCAGGATCAGCTTGTCGGGTCAGAACGACAGTCGGGCCGAAAAGCGCGCGGTGAAAGGCTCGACGGGATGGAAGTGTATGTCATCGACCGGGTCGGGTTCTCCAGCCAGCTGTGAGGCATAAAAATACGTCACATCCGCATCAAGGGCGTCGAAGACATTGAGCAGCTCGAGCCCGCCCAAGCCGATAATAAGCACCAAGGTTGACCAGCGTCGTCGATCGGGACTTAGCGCTCGCATCCTCGATCAAGGGCGCGGCGCCGAAATGGCGTACTCGGGCCGTGGTGCTCAAATGATCGGAAAGCTGAATGGCTGCGCCGCCCGAAATGACCGTGGGTACGGCGCCCGGAATGTCTCGCTGGCCTGACGGAACGGCACGAAACCGGGCGTTCGTGTAGGCGGCCGAGCCATCAAGGGTGAGCCATTCCGCCGGACGCCAGAACAGCACCGCTTCACCGCCGAAGCGGCGTGACGGCGCGTTAGGCTCAGTCGCGCCGCCATCGCCGACAAATACCAGCTCCGACTCCAGGCCCAGGTAAAAAGCGGCCAAGGTAAAGGTGAAGCGCTCATACTCAATCCGCGCGCCCAACTCCGCACCACGCGCGCGGACCAGCAGCGGCACGCGATCGACGGGATCACCCGTGACCGGATCGACCCGGATGGCCGCGCCGCGCGCGTCGTTGGAATGAAAGCCCTCGCCATAATTTGCGTAAAGCTCCACCGTATCCACCGGCGACCAAGCCAGCGCGACCTTTGGTGCGATCAGCACGTCCCAGCCATCGTCGCTGTTGGCCGATAGCGACGCCGCCACGTCGTAGCGGTACAGATCACCGCGCAGCCCCAGCAACAGCCGCAGCCGAGGTGCGAGGTTGAGCTCGGCAGACACAAACAGCGCGGCGGAGAGCTGGTCGATCCCGTCTTCGCGCACCGGTTCGCGGATTTCGCCAGCGCTGGCGCGATAGAGCCCGACATTCGTGATGTGATCGTAGCGCCAGTCGGCACCGACCTGAAAGCGGACCGGAATGGTGCTGATAAGCTCCGCAAACTGGTGTCGAGCGGCACCACCCACCACCCAGCGGCGGTCACGTTGCTGGAATTGATCGCCATTCACCGGATCGTCGAGGAAATAGGTGAAGTTGGAGGTCAGTCCAAAATCATAGAACAGCGCATAACCGCTCACATCGACGCCCCCTGTTCGTCCGCTCCCGCTGACCCCGATCCGTGTGGTGCGTCCCCCCAGATCGGGATCAATGAAGCCGAAACGATCGATACGCCCGCTCTCAATGGCGCGCATCGGGACTTGATCTGTGGAGGTCCAGGTCGCGCGATAGGCCGACACGCTGATCCTTGTCGCATCCGGACCCGCACCGCTCGTAAACTTGGCGAACCCGTTTATCTTCGTCAGATCTTCGTCGAGGACCCAGGGGCCATTGGTCGTTACGCCCTCTAGACCGATCAGCACATCGCCTCCGCCGACCGGGCGGCTGCCCGCGGCCAGCCCACGTAGATAGCCGAAGCTGCCTACAGTCACCTCGGCAAAGGGAGCGAGAGTATCGGCGGTGACGAAGCGCGCGCTGCCGGCTGCCGAGAAGTCGCCATCGTCAGCAAAATAAGGGCCCTTGCGATAATCAATCCGTTCGACAAGTTCGGGAATGATGAAATTGAGGTCGAGATAGCCCTGGCCATGACCATGGCTTCGCATATTCACGGGAACGCCGTCGACATAGGCGGCAAAGTCGGTGCCGTGATCCAGGTTGAACCCGCGCAGGAAATATTGATTGGCCTTGCCAGTCCCGCTGTGCTGGGTTGCGATAACGCCGGGCACATTTTCAACCAACTCGCCCACGCGCGACAACGGACGGTCAGCAAAGTCGCGATAGCCGACAACCCCTTCGCTGGCTGACCGGGCGGTCCCGATCTGTTCAATGGCCCGCCCGTAAACGATGATGTCGCCGGCGGGTGCCTCGCGTTCCTGCGTGGCGGGTCCGTGCTCCTGACCGAACGCGGGCGCGCCTGCACAGCACAGCAAGGTGCCGGTAACCAGCCTGAGATGCTGGATCACCACCCCATCTCCTGTCCGGAACGGACAGGTTCGCGCCTTCGAAGCAGCAACGCGACGACAGTCAGCACCGCGATCGCGAAGGGTCCCAGCGCGAGTGCCTGGTCCAAAGCGTCAGCGACCGGATTGCGCGTCCCGGCAAGACGCTGTTGGAGCCAGATGATTGCGGCGATGGCACCGATCGCGGCGGCGGCAAGCCGAAGCTGCGAATAGTGTCGTGTCCGCGCGAGCAGGATCAGCGACGGGATCAGCGCCATCACGACCAGCAGCTGGACCGCTTCGATCCCGAGATTGAAGCCCAGGATCGCCGATGCGGTTCCCAAGCGATCGAGGTCATAATCCTGGACGATCGTAGCAAAGGCGAGCCCGTGGATCAGGCCGAAGCCCGTTGCGACCCAGGCTTCCCGGCCGGGAAACAGCGGCCGCGCGACGTGGATGGCGGAAATCAGGATCGACAGCGCGATCAGCACTTCGATTGGCTGGGCGGGCAGGCGCCATGCCCAAAAAGTCGCTCCGACCAGAGTCAGGCTGTGTCCGATGGTGAATGCCGTCACCGTGCCGACGAGCACCGCAAGGGTACGCCGCACCGGCCGGACATCGCGCCACCGACCGTTCGCCGCAATCAACGGGGCCGGCACCAGCAACATGATCAGGAACAGCAGATGGTCGTGACCAATCGCGATGTGATGGGCACCCAGCCTGAACGCGTCGACAAAGGCGGCAAGCCCACTGGGCGCGGCCGGGCGGATCCGCAGCGTCCGCCGCTCGGCATCGAACGTACCCAGCACCTGCGCCTGCGCGCCCAGCAAGCGGTCACTGGCGCCCGGTTCGGCGATCACCATGGCGAAATGGCCCGGCACCGCATCGACGATCGCCGACCACGCCAGGGTCAATTGCTCGGGCAGCTTTCGACCGGGCGGCATCAGGCGCAATGTCGCGCGAAGATCCGGCGGTCCGGCGACCTGGACAAATTGCGCTGAATCAACGCGCAACGACCACAGTGTCCCATCGCCACTGCGCACCGAGATATGTTGCGCGAGGTAGGCCCGGGCGCGCGCGAGCGACGCCGGATCGTTCGTCACCGGGTTGCCCGTCGCCAGCGCATAATCACCCAGCGGAATGATGAACGAGGCCCGCACCTGATCGCGCTCAAAAGCGAGACGCACCTCAGAATTGGGGGTCAGGTGCGCCCTCAGGCTCGTCGGCCACCCGCAGATCGCAACCATGAGGATCAGGAGAGAGATCAGCGGGCGAAGCGCGGGCATCAGTGATGCCCGAACCAGATGAGTGACGCTGCGCCATCGAACGCGCGGGGATTGATCGCCAGTGCCGCCGCGCGCGCATCAGCCGCGCCGGCACCATCGCCCCGCATCGCGCGGGCCTGCGCGAGCAAGACGTGGGCTTGTGCCGTTCGCCAGCCGATGGCGACAAGATCGGTCAGGACACGGTCGGCCTCGCTTGCGCGGGCGTTGGCGAGCAAAGCGGCGGCCAGCAGCGTCGCGGTTTCGCCATAGGGCCGGGCTTGATAATCGGCGCGGGCGAGTGCCAGCGCGCGTCGACGATCGCCGAATATCAGCAAATGCTCGATCATATGGCCGCGCGTCGCATCCGGCAGCGTTGCCAACCGCTGCGCCCACAGCCGGCCAGCGCGCGCCGCCAGCGTCTGCATCTCAGCAATTCTGCCCTGGCTGCGGTACAGAGA
>DAIMKE010000288.1:0-7078 GCA_036721875.1 Bradyrhizobium sp.
TGGTGGTAGTACTCGCTCTCGCATCCGGCGGCGCGCAATTCGCGCAGCAGGCCCCCGCCCTTCTCGTCCTGCAGATCGGTTGCGATGATTTTTGCGCCCTCGCGCGCCAGCACCAGGGCTGCGCTTCGGCCGATGCCGTTGGCGGCGCCGGTCACCAGAGCGACTTTTCCCTCGACACGCCGTGCCATGTCCCGGTCCGTTCCCCGTCGCGCGGCCATTCGGCCGGCCTGCTATCGGACAGGCAACAAAGCGCCTGCCGCACTTCTTGGAAACGTTTCCATAGTTTGTTTCCAGCGCTTCTTCAATACAGATATTTGCAGAGCCTGGACTTGTATATCGTTTCCAGAAGACGTTAGGTTCCCGCCAACTACGCGTGAAACCGTGACGCTCCAGGGAACCCTTGCAATGTCGTTGCGCCGAGCCCGGCCTGCACGACCGACCATCCGCGACGTCGCCGCCCAGGCCGGCGCCTCGGTCAGCAGTGTCAGCCGCGTCCTCAACGGCGAGCCGCATACCAGCCCGGAACTGCACGCCCGGATCATGCGGGCGGTGAACCGTCTGCGCTTCGAGCCGCATTCGGCGGCGCAGGCGCTGCGCTCGCGCGCGAGCAAGACGATCGGCTGCATGGTCTCCGACCTCTCCAACCCGCTCTACAGCGAGATGATCAACGGCGCGGAAGAAGAATTCCAGCGCGCTGGCTACGTGCTGATGCTCGCCGCGACCCGGCACGAGGAAGACCGCGAAACCGCGTTCATATCGGCGGTGCGCCGGCGGCGAATGGACGGCTTGCTGCTGTTTGCCGGCGATAATGCGCACAAGGATTTCACCGGCGCGCTCGCCAATCTGGAACTGCCGTGCGTCGCGATCGATCGCGAGGTGCCGGGCGTTCCGTCGGTGCGCGCCGATCATCGCGGCGGCGGTCTCGAGATCACGCGCTACCTGATCGGGTTGGGTCATCGCCGGATCGCGCTGCTCACCGGACGCGCGGCGCTGCTGCCGAGTTCGGAACGGCTTGCCGGCTATCGCCGCGCCCATGCCGAAGCCGGGCTCGCGGTCGATCCCGACCTGATACGGCCGCAGAGCCAGGGCTCCAGCCTTGCGTTCAGCGACGTCTGCCAGTTGCTGCAGGGCCCCAACTGTCCGACCGCGATCATCACGCTGGGAACGCATATGCTTGCGGGCGTGATGGAGGCGCTTGCCAGCCACGGCCTTCGCTATCCCGGCGACATGTCGCTGGTGTGCATCGGCGACACAGATCTGGCGCGGCATGCGACGCCTTCGATCTCTGCGCTGACCTGGGATCTCGACGAGATGGGCCGGGTCGCCGCGAAGACCCTGCTCGATCGGATCAGCGAAGGCCACGAGGCGCGCGATCTACGGCCGGTCTATCTGCCGACGAGGTTCATCCTTCGGCACTCCGGCGGCGGGCCTCGCGCGCCCTGACACGCGTGGCCGCCACCAATCTCCGCGCCCGGCCGAGAACGCCTGGCGACGAACGACCAAAACAAAAACAAACGGGAAACCCAGGGAGTGAGTAAATGAAGTTACGTGCATTGATGCTTTCGATGCTTGCGCTCGCGGCAGCGGCATGTTCTGCCCACGCCGAGGAGACGGCCGACTACCCCAGCAAGAAGATCAAGATGCTGCTGCCGTTCGGGGCCGGTGGCGGCGGCGATGTGCTCGGCCGGCTGCTTGCCGACCGGATGGGCAAGCGTCTCGGTCAGACCATCTATGTCGAGAACCGCACCGGTGCTGCCGGAACCATCGGCGCGCAGCAGGCGGCGACCTCTCCGCCTGACGGTTACACCATCACCATCGGCGGCATGACCACGCACGTGCTGGCGCCGGCGGTCTATCCCAACCTGCCCTATGATCCGATCAAGGATTTCACGACCATCGGGCGTATCGGAACGTCATCTATCCTGGTTGTCGCGACAAACGACTTTGCGGCCAACGATCTGCGTGGGCTGGCGGAGATGTCGAAGAAGGGCGACCCTATCCAGTACGGCAGCTGGGGTGTCGGCTCGACCGGACATTTCTGCGGCGAAATCATCTCCCAGATGGCGGGCGCCCGCTTGCAGCACGTCCCGTTCAGCGGCGCGGCCAAGCTGGCCAACGACCTCGTGGGTGGCCATATCTCGGTAGGGCTGGTCGATATGGCCACCGGTACACCGCTGGTGAAGGATGGCAAACTGAAAGGGCTCGCCGTGTGCGGCGGCCGGTCTCCGAGCCTGCCACAGGTCGCAAGCTACAAGGAGCAAGGCGTCGACTTCGAACGAAGCCTGTCATGGGTGATGTACGCGCCGGCAGGTATTCCCGCCCCGATCGCGCAGAAAATTTCAGGCGCGCTGAAGGATTCGCTGGCCGAAGCCGACATCGTCGAGAAGCTGGTCGCGCTCGGCATCACCGCCGAGTACATCGCCGGAGATCAGCAGCGCGACATCAACGTGCGCGACATCGAGGCCTGGAAGAAGGTCGCAGTCGACGCGAAGATCGAGGTCAAGTAGCGAGGGCGCGTGTCCCGGACGCGGTGCGGCGCCCTTGCGCCGCTCCGCAGAGCCGGCACCCGGACTGTGAGTGTCACGGCTCGGCTGGATCCCGGCTCTGCGTCGCGTCACTTCGTGCCGCGCCGCGCCCGTGAAACGATAGTCGTCAGTTCGCCTTGCCGAACAGCACGGGCAACTGACGGGGGCCGCGCACCGTGCCTTCCGACCAGGTGACCTTGCCCGCCGGATCGAGCCTGAAGTCCGGAATCCGCTTCAGCCATTCTTCGATCGCAACCGTCATTTCCATGCGCGCGAGGTTGGAGCCGACGCAGCGGTGAATGCCGAGACCAAACGCGGCGTGGCGATTCTCCTTGCGGTCGATCACCACCTTGTCCGCATCGGGGAACATGGCGGGATCGCGGTTGGCGGCCGGGAACGACAACAGCACCATGTTGCCGGGCTTGACCGGGCAGCCGCTGATCGTCGTCTCCTTCATCACCTCGCGCGCCATCGTCACCGGCGAGTAGGCCCGCAGCAGTTCTTCGATCGCGAGCGGCATCAGCTCCGGTTCATTGACGAGACGCTCGCGATCGGCAGGCGTTTTCGCCAGATGCCACAGCGAAGAACCGATCGCGCTCCAGGTGGTGTCGATGCCGGCGATCAGCAGCAGCCGCAGCGAACCCAGCACGTGCTCGTCCGCCAGCGGCTGGCCGTCCTTGTCCCGCGCATTCATCAGCGTCGAGATCAGATCGTCGGTCGGATTGTTCCTGCGATGCTCGATGTGGCCGGCGAAATATCCGGTCATCTCCCGCACCGCCTGCATCAGTGCGTTGTCATCCTTGATGCCGAGCTCGAGGATGCCGTGGATCCACTTGATGAAGAGATCGCTGTCCTTCTCTGGAATTCCGAGCATGTGCGCGATGGCGCGGACCGGGATGTGCTTGGTGTAGCGCGCGGCGGCGTCGCATCCACCGTCGGCAATGAATTCGTCGATCAATTCGTTGCAGATAGCGCGCACCCGCGGCTCGAGCTTCTTCATCGCGTCCGGCGTGAACGGCGGCAGCAGCAATTGCTTGGCCGGCTTGTGCTCGGGCGGATCGGAGGTGATTGGCGGCGCCCGCGCCGTGATCTCGGGGCGAACGTCGCGCACGATGACGCGGCGAGAAGAAAAATGGTCAGTGTCGTAGGCGATTTCCTTCACCGCCTGGTAGGTGGTCGGCATGTAGCAGCCGAGGAAGCGCTCGGTATGAACGACCGGCGAAGCCGCACGCAGTTTTTCCCAGATCGGAAACGGGTTCTCCGTCCAGGTCGGATCGGTGTGATCGAAATCGTTGACCCAGTCGGTGACCGGGGGATGTTCGGGCATGATGCTGGCGGAATCGGACATCGGAGCAAATCCTCTGCTGGTTCGTTCAGATCTTGATGGGTTCAAGTCGAGCGCGCGACCGGACTATTCCTCGGTCACCACAATCGCGATCTCGGGACAATTGGTCTGGGCGAGCCAGGCCTTGTCCTCCAGGCCCTCGGGCACGGACCCGTCGCCGACTTCGTGCGCGTTGCCGAATTCATCGAGATCGAACAGTTCGGGAGCCAGTGATTTGCAGCGCGCGTGTCCCTGGCATTTATCCTGGTCGACGCGGATTCTGAGCGTTCCAGCCATCGCAGCGTTTCCCCTGTTGGCGCGCTTTGTCGCGCACATGTTCCTAGAACGGATTTCTTAGAACGGATCACAACAACGCAAGACATTCGAACGCGTCTAAGTTATACCATATTACATTCGGTGGACCGTTGTGCTGTCAAGTCAAAAGTACTAGAGCATCAGTTGAAATGCTGCCTCGACCCGCACGCAAAGCTGTCAACGCCTATCACCACGGGGATCTCCGCGATGCCCTGGTTCAGGCGGCGCTGCATCAGGTCGAGCTCGGCGGCCCGGAAGCGATCAGCATCAGCGCGCTGGCCAAGACGCTCGGTGTCTCGCAACCGGCCCCCTACAAGCATTTTGCCGATCGCGAATCCCTGCTGATGGCGGTGACGGCGGAAGCGTTCCGCCAGTTCAGCGCGATGCTGCGGGAAGCGATCGAGCAGCCGTCAAAGCGCTCGAAACTGTCGCGGTTCGCACAGGTCACGTTCGATTTCGGCCTGCGCCGGATCGGCGTCTATCGCCTGATGTTCGCTTCGCGCATCATCGCCTCCGCGCCAAAGGGCGGCGAACTGCACAGCGCCATAATGGAGACGTTCGGCCTTCTGCTGGAAGCGCTGGAAGCGCCCGCCGTCGGCCTGCTGCGCGAGCGCACCGCGTTGAAGCTCTGGGCCTCGCTGCACGGCGTCGTCATGCTGGCCGAACAAGGGCTGCTCACTGGCGAGCTAGCCAATGTCAGCCGGGAAGAACTGGTCGAGGACATCGTGGAGGAAGCCAAGCTGGCGCTATCGGTCGCGATTGAAGCCGCCAGCAAACCCACCCTATAACAATCAAGTCTCGGGCGCAGCGACCTGCATTACCGGCGTGTCATGCCCTTGCCCTGCCCCTCGCGCGGCGAAAACGATTGATTGCCGAAGGATGACGAATTCGGGACTGTCATGACGATGAAGCCGCGGCCGGTCGATTGGTGACAGGCGTTGCATCCGGCCGTCAGTTCGCCAAACGCCTTGCCGAATGCCGCGCCGTTTCGGGCGTCGATCGCCTTCTCCATCGATCTGATCGGCGGATCGATCATCGTGATGTTTTCCACGGGGATGTCCGTATAGAGCGCGATGGCCTCGTTTAGGCTCGCTTTCACCAGTTCAAGCTCGTAACCCGCGAGCTCCCAGTTCTTCTGCTGGCCGGCGGCCCACAGCTTCGAGTGCCTGAACTGGACGGCGGTCATGATGTCGGCAAGCCGCGGCAGTGGCTTTTGCGATGTCTGGGCCGCAACCATAACTGGCGACACCAGCGCGACGGCGGTTGCGGCGACCGCCGCGAGATTCTTCGTGCTCTTGCGCATTCTCGATTTCCTCGGCTGCTGGCACATCTCTAAGCCGCCGATACGGGAATCCATTGACACAGGTCAATTTGCCCGGAGACGCAAACGCGCCACACACGTCGCGAGATCGGAGCCGGCGTCACCGGCGCTTCTTGTATTCGTCACCGCCAGATGGTCATCTTGGCCTTTCAGAGGCATCGTCGATTGAGCAAGAATTTCAATAGACTCCCCGCACCTCGCCGCTTGCAGCGCCCACTGGCGCGGTGGGCTCGAATCGTGACGCTCGGTGCGCTGTTGTCGCTCGGCCTGTGCGGCTTTGCCTTGGCAGAGGAGGAAGACGACGATCAGGAAGACGCGGCCAGCGCCAAGCCGACGCTGCCGAACGTCTACCTCGATATCAGAACCATCTATTCCACGCTGCCTGCCGGCACGCTGTCGATAGGATTCAGCGCCCCGCCGCTGCTCGCGACGTTGGGGAATCTATCCTCGCTCGGAACGCTTGGCTCGCCCTCCAGCCAAAGCGTCTCGGTCGACCTGCCCTTGACCGTCGATGTCAACGACCAGCTCTCGGTCTATGGCGGCGTGAGCGGCGCGACGTCGAAGAGCGGCGCCTCGCCATGGACGGACTTTACGATCTTCAGCTTTACCCTCGGCTTCCAGGCCGACATATATCAGCAGAATGGCGGAATGTTTCCGACCATCACCGTTCAATCCAACGTGTCGCGCTCGACTTCGGATTCGCCGCTGGCCACGACGACCTACAACACGATCCTGGAAGCCGGTTACGCGCTCGATGCCGACGAGACGCGCGGGCTGCTCGCGGGAATGCAGTACGCCAGGGTCTTCGTCGACAGCCCCATCGCCCGCGTCAGCCCGGATGTCATGGGGTATGTCGGCGGCTACTATCAGTGGGACAACAACTGGAAGTTCACCGGTCGCGCCGGCGTGCAATCCTTCGGCGGCGCGCAACTGCTGAACCTGACACCGTTCCAGCCCTTTACGCAGCCGATCGTAAGGTTCGACCTCGACCGCATGGACGACGATGACAACAGGCTGTTCGGCGTCACCGCGCAGATCGCGTGGACGCCGAAGCCGTCGTATCAACTGACGCTGCGCACGCCGCTTTATGTGAACAAGAATTAGCAGCGAGGCTCCGGCTGAAGTCGTCATGCCCGGGGTTGGCCCGGGCATCCACGCCTTCGCTTGGTAGACCAAAAAAGACGTGGATGGCCGGGCGCAGGCGAGCGGAATCGACGCCGTCCTTCGGACGTCTATGCCCGGCCATGACGAAAGAGCGCGTTCAAACCCCGGTCTGGGTGATGAACTTGGTGTTGAAGTAGGCCTCCATCGCCTCGGTGCCGCCCTCGGAGCCATAGCCGGAGTCCTTGACGCCGCCGAACGGCACTTCGGGCAGTGCCAGGCCAAAACTGTTGATCGAGACCATGCCGGCCTCGATCGCAGCGCCGATCGCGGTCGCGGTCTTGGTCGAACTGGTGAAGGCGTAGGACGCCAGGCCGAACGGCAGGCGGTTGGCTTCCTCGGCGACCTCGTCGAAGGTCGAGAACCGCGAGATCAGCGCCAGCGGGCCGAACGGCTCCTCGTTCATGGCGCGCGCATCCTTCGGCACGTCGC
>DAIMKE010000289.1:0-7059 GCA_036721875.1 Bradyrhizobium sp.
CCTGAATATGTCGGCAAGAAGATCGAGGCGCGCGAAGTCAAGATGGCGATGCTCGCGATCCTGATCCTGCCGCTGATGATCCTGGGCTGGACGGCAGTTGCGGTCGTGTTTCCGCCGGCAGTGGCGTCGATGGCCAATGCCGGTCCCCATGGATTCACCGAGGTGCTTTACGCCTACAGCTCCCAAACCGGCAATAACGGTTCTGCTTTCGCAGGCCTTACCGGCAACACCCCCTTCTATAATCTGACCGGAGCGATGGCGATGTTCGTCGGCCGCTTCTTCATGATCGTACCGGCCATGGCCATGGCTGGTTCGCTCGCGGCGAAGAAGTCGATCCCGCCCTCGGTCGGCACGTTCCCGACCACCGGCGGCCTGTTCGTCGGCCTCGTCGTCGGCGTCATCCTGATCCTAGGGGGGCTCACTTTCTTCCCGGCGCTGGCGCTTGGGCCGATCGTCGAGCACCTCGCCATGAACGCCAACACTTTGTTCTGATCGATCCCTCCCGGAGTTACGTCCATGGAAGCCATGAAACTGCAGAAAAAGGTGAAGGCGTCGGCGATGCTCGACCCGAAGATCCTGGTGCCTGCGATCAAATCGGCCTTCGTCAAGCTCGACCCGCGCCTGATGATCAAGAGCCCCGTGATGTTCGTTGTCGAGGTCGTGGCGGCGCTGACCACGGTCATCTTCCTGCGCGACGTGGTCACCGGCGGTGTCGGTCTCGGGTTCACGTTCCAGATCATCCTGTGGCTGTGGTTCACGGTGCTGTTCGCCAATTTCGCCGAAGCCGTCGCCGAAGGCCGCGGCAAGGCGCAGGCGGAATCGCTGAAGAAAACCCGCACCGAGAGCCAGGCCAAGCTGCTCTCGGGCTCGGATAATAAATTCTACCGCCTCGTGCCCGGCACCGCGCTGAAGGTCGGCGACATCGTCCTGGTCGAGGCCGGCGACAACATCCCCTCCGACGGCGAGGTGATCGAGGGCGTTGCTTCCGTCAACGAGGCCGCGATAACCGGTGAATCCGCGCCTGTCATCCGCGAGTCCGGCGGCGACCGTTCGGCGGTGACCGGCGGCACGCAGGTGTTGTCGGACTGGATCCGCGTCCGCATCACCGCGGCGCAGGGATCGACCTTCATCGACCGCATGATCCGCCTGGTGGAGGGCGCCGAGCGGCAGAAAACGCCGAACGAGGTCGCGCTCAACATCCTGCTGGCGGGCCTGACGATCATCTTCGTGTTCGCGACCGTGACGATCCCGAGCTATGCGGCCTATGCCGGCGGCTCGATCTCGGTGGTGGTGCTGGTGGCGCTGTTCGTGACATTGATTCCGACCACGATCGGCGCGCTGCTGTCGGCCATCGGCATTGCCGGCATGGACCGGCTGGTGCGCTTCAACGTGCTGGCGATGTCCGGCCGCGCGGTAGAGGCCGCGGGCGACGTCGATACGTTATTGCTGGACAAGACCGGCACCATCACGCTCGGCAACCGGCAGGCGACGGCGTTTCGCCCGGTGCGCGGCGTCACCGAGCAGGAACTGGCCGACGCGGCCCAGCTTGCGTCGCTTGCCGACGAGACGCCCGAGGGCCGCTCGATCGTCGTGCTGGCCAAGGATAAATACGGCATCCGTGGCCGCGACATGCATGAGCTGGCCGCAACCTTCGTGCCCTTTACGGCGCAAACCCGCATGAGCGGCATCGACGCCGGGTCTTCGTCGGTCCGCAAGGGTGCGGTGGATGCGATCCTGAACTATATCGGCGGCGGCACGGCGCAGGCCGTGGCAAGCGGCAATGCGGTTCGCGCCATCCAGCCGGCCGTCGGCACCGAAGCGGCCCGCGAACTGCAGACGATCGCGGACGAGATCGCCAAGGCGGGCGGCACGCCGCTCGCGGTGGCCAGGGACGGCCGCTTGCTCGGCGTCATTCACCTCAAGGACATCGTCAAGGGCGGCATCCGCGAACGCTTTGCCGAACTGCGCCGCATGGGTATCCGCACGGTGATGATCACCGGCGACAACCCGATGACGGCGGCTGCTATCGCGGCCGAAGCCGGTGTCGACGACTTTCTGGCCCAGGCGACGCCCGAGGATAAGCTGAAGCTGATTCGCGACGAGCAAGCCAAGGGCAAGCTGGTAGCGATGTGCGGCGACGGCACCAATGACGCCCCGGCGCTGGCGCAGGCCGATGTCGGCGTCGCCATGAACACCGGCACGCAGGCCGCGCGCGAAGCCGGCAACATGGTCGATCTCGACTCCAACCCGACCAAGCTGATCGAGGTGGTCGAGATCGGCAAGCAGCTATTGATGACCCGTGGCGCCCTGACCACGTTCTCGATCGCCAACGACGTCGCGAAATACTTCGCCATCATCCCGGCGATGTTCCTGGCGTTCTATCCGCAACTCGAGGTGCTCAACGTCATGAATCTGGCGAGCCCGCAAAGCGCCATCCTGTCGGCGATCATCTTCAACGCGCTGATCATCATCGCGCTGATCCCCCTGGCGCTGAAGGGCGTGCCCTATCGCGCCGTAGGCGCAGGGGCGCTGCTCCGACGCAACCTGCTGATCTACGGCCTCGGAGGTATCATCGTTCCCTTTATCGCCATCAAGGCCATCGACCTCGCCGTCTCAGCCTTGGGGCTGGCCTAACCACACCCGCCGTCATTGCGAGCGCAGCGAAGCAAACCATTCCTTCCTTGCTGCACCATGGATTGCTTCGCTGCGCTCGCAATGACGAAGAAATCAACGGAGACAGACAATGCTTAGAGAAATCCGCCCCGCCATCCTCCTCCTGCTGCTGCTGACCGCAATCACGGGTCTTGCCTATCCGCTCGCGATGACCGCAATTGCCGGCGTGATATTTCCGAAACAGGCGCAAGGCAGCCTGATCGAGAAGGACGGCAAGGTGATCGGCTCGGCCCTGATCGGGCAGGAGTTCAAGGGCAACAAATACTTCCACGGCCGGCCCTCGGCGACCCTGGGACCCGATCCCGCCGACCCGAGCAAGACGGTGTCGGCGCCTTACAACGCCGCCAATTCCGGCGGCTCCAACCTCGGGCCGACCAGCAAGGCGCTGAGCGACCGGGTCAAGGAGGACGTCGGGAAGCTCAGGGCTGAAAATCCCTCCGCCGCCGTCCCCGTTGATCTCGTCACGGCCTCGGCCAGCGGCCTCGATCCTGATATTTCGCCAGACGGTGCGCTGTTCCAGGTGCCGCGCGTGGCCAGGGCGCGCAACATGCCGGAGGATCGCGTCCGCCAACTCGTCACCGAGAACACCAGGGGCCGCTTCGCCGGGCTGCTTGGCGAGCGGCGCGTCAATGTCCTCGCGCTCAATCTGGCGCTGGACGCGGTCTCCAGATGACGGCGGCTAGGCTCATTGCAAAGCGGCGACTATAATGCCCCATGGCCAATCGCGACCTTGAACAGCGACCTTCGCCCGACGCGCTGCTGGAAGCCGCACGGCGGGAGAGCGCCAGCGCCGGCCGGCTGAAGATCTTTGTCGGCGCCGCGCCCGGCGTCGGCAAGACCTATGAAATGCTGCAAAGCGCCCACGCCAGGAAGAAGGCGGGCGCCGATGTCGTGGTCGGCGTGGTCGAGACCCATGGCCGGGTGGAGACCGAGGCGCTGTTGCAGGGGCTCGAGGTGCTGCCGCGCAAGCGGATCGGCTACAGGGACCAGACGCTCGAGGAGATGGACCTCGATGCGCTGATCGCGCGGCGGCCGCAAATCGCGCTGGTCGACGAGCTCGCGCACACCAACGCGCCGGGCAGCCGTCACCCCAAGCGCTATCTCGACGTCGAGGAACTGCTGTCCCACGGCATCGATGTCTATACCGCGGTCAATATCCAGCACATCGAAAGCCTAAACGACGTGGTCGCGCAGATCACGCATGTGCGTGTGCGCGAGACCGTGCCGGATTCGGTGTTCGACCGCGCCGATGCCATCGAGCTGATCGACCTCACGCCTGACGATCTCATTCAGCGCCTGAAGGAGGGCAAGGTCTACGTCCCCAAACAGGCCGAACGCGCGCTGGAGCATTATTTCTCGCCGGGCAACCTGACTGCGCTGCGCGAACTGGCGCTGCGGCGTACCGCCGAGCGGGTGGACGAACAATTGCTCACCCACATGCAGGCCAACGCCATCGCCGGCCCCTGGGCCGCGGGCGAGCGCCTACTGGTTTGTGTCAGCGAAGATCCGCGCGCTGCTGGCTTGGTGCGCTACACCCGGCGGATGGCCGACCGGCTGCACGCGCAATGGACCGCGATCAGCATCGAGACGCGGCGCAGCCTGCAACTAAGCGACGAGCAGCGCGACCGGCTGGCCGATACCATGCGGCTGGCGGAAGCGCTCGGCGGCGAGGCGCTCACCATTCCCGGTGTCGGACGCCGCATCGCCGACGACGTCCTTCGTTTCGCGCACGCCAACAACGTGACGCAGATCATCATCGGCAAGTCGGCCCGCTCGTGGTGGTTCGAATTGACGCACGGTTCCGTCGTGCGCGATCTGGTACGGCGTTCCGGCAATATTGGCGTCCACGTCATTGCCGGCGATGAGGAAGGCGTTGCGAAGCCGGCGGTGCAGACCGCGGCGCGGCAGGAACCGTTCGATCCGCGGCCCTATGCGATGGCGTTGCTGTTCGTCGCGATCGGACTTGGCGTCGCCGTGCTGATCCAGCCGGTGTTCGCCGGCATCGAAAACGTCGACCTGGTGTTCCTCACCGCCGTGGTCGGCGTCGCCGCCCGCTATGGCCTGGGGCCGTCGCTGCTGGCGAGTCTTGTGGCGTCGCTGTGCTACAACTTCTTCTTTCTCCCGCCGGTCTATACTTTTACCATCACCGACCCGACCAATGTTGCCGCGTTCTTCTTCTTCATGCTGATCGCACTGCTGGTGTCCAATGTCGCGGCACGGGTACGTTTGCAGGCCGATACCGCGATCGGCCGGGTGCGCAGCACCGAGTCGCTCTACGCGTTCAGCCGCAAGTTGGCGGGTACCGCGACGCTGGATGACGTGCTGTGGGCGACGGCCTACCAGATTGCGCTGATGCTGAAAGTGCGGGTGGTGCTGTTGTTGCCGGAAGACGGCGTACTCACGGTGAAGTCGGGCTATCCGCCCGAGGACCAGCTTGACCAGGCCGATCTTGCCGCCGCCCACTGGGCCTGGGACAATGACCGTCCGGCCGGCCGCGGTTCGGACACGCTGCCGGGCGCAAAGCGGCTGTTTCTGCCGATGCGCACCGGGCGCGGTGCGATCGGCGTCATCGGCATCGACGACGACCGCACCGGTCCACTATTGACGCCGGACCAGCGCCGCCTGCTGGATGCGCTGGTCGACCAGGGCGCGCTGGCAATCGAGCGGGTGCTGCTGGTCGAGGACATGGACCGGGTCAAGCGCACCGTGGAATCCGATCGCCTGCGCGGCGCGCTCTTGACCTCGATCTCGCACGATCTCAAGACGCCGCTGGCCTCGGTGCTCGGCGCCGCCAGCACGCTTCGCGATCTCGCTTCCGGTCTGACCGACACCCAGAAGCACGAACTGCTTGCCACTGTGATCGACGAGTCCGAACGGCTGAACAGGTTCATCGCCAATCTGCTCGACATGACCAAGCTGGAGTCGGGTGCCATCGTGCCGAATGCCGCGCCGCATGACGTCGGCGAGATCGTCGGCAGCGCACTGCGGCGCGCCGGCAAGATTCTGGTGCATCACAACGTATCGCTACAACTCGGCGCTGACTTGCCGATGCTGGAGCTCGACGCCGTGCTGTTCGAACAGGTGCTGTTCAATCTGCTGGACAATGCCGCCAAATACGCGCCATCGGGCACCACGATTTCGGTGAGGGGCGTGCGGGATGGGGGCTACGTCATGCTGCAGATCATGGATGAAGGCAGCGGCATCCCCCCGGAGGAACTGGAAAGCGTGTTCGACAAATTCTACCGCGCGCAGAAGGGCGATCATGTCCGACCGGGAACGGGTCTTGGGCTTGCGATTTCCCGCGGCTTCATCGAGGCGATGCACGGCACGATCTCGGCCGCCAACCGCCCTGATCGCAGCGGCGCGATCATCACTATCCGGCTTCCGGTACCGGCCGCAAGCCATGCGCTGGATACCGCGGCATGAATGCTCCCTCGATCAAGGTCCTGGTGATCGATGACGAGCCGGCGATCCGGAAACTGTTGCGGATGGGGCTGAGCACGCAGGGCTATGACATTCTCGAAGCGTCCAACGGCAAACTCGCGCTGGAAAAGCTGGCCGAGGGGCCGGCGCTGATCATCCTCGATCTCGGCCTGCCCGACATCCAGGGTCATGAATTGCTGCGCATGATCCGCGGCCGCGACGAAAGCGTGCCAATCGTGGTGCTGTCGAGCCGCGGCGACGAGGCCGGCAAGGTGCAGGCGCTCGATCTCGGCGCCGACGATTACCTGACCAAGCCGTTCGGCATGGATGAACTGCTGGCGCGGCTGCGCGCGGCGCTGCGGCATCAGTTGCAGGTGCAGGGCGAACGGCCGGTGTTTCGAACCGGCGATCTCTCGGTCGACCTGGTGCGCCGCATCGTCAGGGTCGGCGAGCGCGAGATAAAACTCTCGCCGAAGGAATATGAATTGCTGCGCGTGCTGGTGCAGCACGCCGGCAAGGTGCTCACCCATCGCTTTCTGCTGAAGGAGCTCTGGGACGAACTGACGGACGCGCAATATCTACGGGTCTATGTCCGCCAGCTCCGCCAGAAGATCGAAGCCGACCCCGAGCGTCCGCAGATCGTGCTGACCGAAACAGGGATCGGTTACCGGTTGCGGGCGCCGGACTGATCGACTGCAGCGGTTATGCCGGCCGGTCGCGCGATGCTATGATCGCGGGCAAACCAGAGCGGAGGACGTACGGCCATGGCTGAGAGCGTCATGTATCACGAAGGCAACCGGAAACTGCAGGATCAGTTCGAAAGCCGTAGGATTTCAGACCGGCTGGAAGAGAAGCTGATGCGCACGGAATTCACTGCCGACGACAGATTGTATATCGAAAGCCTGCCGTATTTCTTCCTCGCAACGGCGGACGCCGAAGGCCGTCCCGATTGCTCGTTCAAGG
>DAIMKE010000290.1:0-7053 GCA_036721875.1 Bradyrhizobium sp.
TTCACGGCCTCAAGGCCTGCGACCGCTTGACTCAGTAGTGCTAACCCACCCTACGGACCTATTCTGAGGCCAGCTCTTCCCGCACGCTGCGAAACTCCTTCGCGTCCGGATCGAGCACGAACAGCGAGCCCTCGGCGACGCCGAAATAGGCGCCGTGCAGCTCGATCTCGCTGCGCTCGACGCGGGTGCGCACGAACGGGAACGTCATCAGGTTTTCGAGGCTGCGGAAGATCGCGGCCTTCTCGATCCTGACGACGAAATCCTGCATCGTCTCGCGGTCGCGCTGTTCGACGACCTCGCCGGGCTTGATGAACATCGCCATCCAGCGGCCGATGAAATCGCCCTCCGACAGCGGGTCGATCTTGTCGATGAAGGCGCGGATGCCGCCGCACTGGGCATGGCCGAGCACGACGATATGCTGGATGCGCAGCACGTTGACGGCATATTCCAGCGCCGCGGAGACGCCGTGGGCGCCGCCGTCGGGCTGATAGACCGGAACCAGGTTGGCGACGTTGCGCACCACGAACAGTTCGCCCGGGCCAGCATCGAAAATCACTTCCGGCGAGACGCGGGAATCGCAGCAGCCGATGACCATGACGGCGGGGGACTGGCCGCGCTCGGAAAGTTCCCGATAGCGGGTCTGTTCGGTCGGAAGCCGCTGCGAGGTGAAGGCCCGGTAGCCGTCGAGCAGGTGTTGCGGAAAGGGTGCCATGGTTGCTGCCTGTGTTGGTCCATGCCTAACCATATGCCGGTGACCGGAACAAGGCTTTCGGGCAACGGCGCGAGGTGGTATCGCGTGGGGCTCGAAAACCCCCTCGAGGAAACCAGCCCATGATCCGTCCGCGCCGCAGCCTGTTGTTCATGCCGGGATCGAACGCGCGGGCGCTGGAAAAGGCGCGCAATCTGCCGGCCGACGGCATCATCCTGGATCTCGAGGATTCGGTCGCGCCGGACGCCAAGGCCGTAGCCCGCGACCAGATCGCCAAGGCGATCGCAGCCGGCGGGTTCGGCAAGCGGGAAGTGCTGATCCGGGTCAACAGCCTCGATACGCCATGGTGGGTCGACGACGTCACCATGGCCGGCAAGGCGCGGCCCGACGGCATCCTGGTTCCCAAGGTTTCCACCGTGGCCGACCTCAATGCCATCGCGAACCGCCTGAGCGACATCAACGCCGATATGTCGATCCGGGTCTGGGCCATGATCGAGACCGCGCGCGCCGTGCTGGACGCCGACAAGCTGGCGGCAGCGTCGAAAGATTCTGAAACCAGGCTCGCGGGTTTCGTGTTCGGACCCAATGATATTTCGCGCGAAACGCGCATCCGCATGCAGCCGGGCCGCGCGGCGATGATCCCGATGATCACGCATTGCATCCTGGCGACGCGCGCCCACGGGCTCGAAATCCTCGACGGCCCGTATGGCGACATCAGCAACATCGACGGCTTTGCGGTCGAATGCGCGCAGGGCCGCGATCTCGGCTTCGACGGCAAGACGCTGATCCATCCAAGTCACATCGAGGCCTGCAACGCCATCTTCACGCCGCCGGCCGAGGAGGTCGAGCAGGCACGCAAGATCATCGCGGCATTCGAAAAGCCGGAAAATGCCTCACGCGGCGCCATCCAGCTCGACGGGCGGATGGTGGAGCGGCTGCATGCCGATATGGCGAAGCGCACGATCGCGATTGCGGATGCGATCGCGGCGATGGGGTAGTGTGCGCCGATGTACGGCTCGGTGATTGAATATGCGGACTGAGTCCTGCGGCTGCCTGAGGGGGAACTCCACTCAGGTTCCGGCTTTGTCTTGATCGTCATCAGTTACGCCAATTTCCAGCACCGGCATAATCCAATATACGAGTCTGGTTCCTGCGAATGCTGTCTTGAGTCGGGCGAGCAACCGTGCGGCATCTTGCCTTTCAAGAATTGTCCGCACCAGCACCTCGTCGGCGTGACCTTTGACTTGCTCGGCCGCAGTTTGCAACCGTACCGCCGGGCCGTGACCGGCAGCATCAGATGCCGTGAATCCGGATATCAGGTCGCACTGCTCGGTTAAATGATCGAACAGCTCCTCGCGAAGCTTGCGAGCAGCGATCAGTGTCAGGCAAACAGGTTCACTTGTCATGTGGCCCCCTTTGCAACGCTGCCGAACCGGCGATAAAGGATCGGTAGAAGTATCAGGGTCAACAACGTCGACGATAGCAACCCGCCGATCACTACGATGGCCAGCGGTTTCTGAATCTCTGATCCGGGACCGGAAGCGAACAGCAACGGAACAAGGCCGAGCGCGGTGATGCTGGCGGTCATCAGCACCGGCCGAAGCCGGCGCTTCGCGCCCTCCACCACAATGCGATCCTCAGGGACGCCGCGGGCGCGCAATTGATTGAAGTAGGAGACCAGCACAACGCCGTTCAGCACGGCGATGCCGAGCAGCGCGATGAATCCGACCGAGGCCGGAACGGAAAGATACTCGCCCGTCAGCACAAGCGCAAAGACACCGCCGATGAGAGCGAAGGGGATGTTTACCAGGACCATCAGCGCCTGGCGGATTGAACCAAAAGTGGTGAAAAGCAGAAAGAAGATGAGCCCAATTGCAACGGGTACGACGACAGACAACCGCGCGGCGGCGCGTTGCTGGTTCTCGAACTGGCCACCCCAGGTGAGCCGATAGCCCTGAGGCAGCGCAAGATCCGTGGCCACCTTGTGCTGCGCAGCCTCGACAAAGCCCACCATATCGCGGCCTCGAACATTGGATCGAACTACGCTCATACGGCCGCCGTCCTCGCGGTCTATCTTCACGGGACCGTCAACTCGATGGATGCGGGCAACTTGGGATAGCGCGACATGCTGGCCCGACGCCAGCGTCAGAGGCAGGTTGGCCAACAAGGTAGGCGCCTCGCGGGTCTTCTCGCTTCCACGAAGCAGTATCGGGGTGCGACGTCCCCCTTCCAGGGCCGTGCCGATGGTCCGGCCCTCGATCTGGGTGCGCAGCGAGGCGGCAATCGTATCGACCGCCAGACCGAGGCGCCCCGCCTCCAGCCGGTTCACCGAGACCGTATAATATTGCGCGCCCTCGTTGAGCGTCGTGTACACGTCCTCCGCGCCATCGATGCCGGACAGGATCGCAGACAGCTTGTTCGCGATCTCGTTGAGCATCGCGATGTCAGGACCGAAAATCTTCACCGCGACGTCGCCGCGCACGCCGCTGATCATCTCCTGGACGCGCATGTCGATCGGTTGCGTGAAGCCGAGTGACAGTCCCGGAAAGTCGGCGAGTACTTGCCGGAGCTGGAGAAGGAGGGCAGACTTGTCGAGGGTCTTTCTTTCCTCCGGCGGCTTCAAGACCAGAAACGTGTCGGTCTGATTGAGCCCCATCGGATCGAGGCCGAGTTCGTCCGATCCGGTTCGAGCAACGATTCCTGCAACGTCAGATACGCGCGCGAGAATGGCGGCCTGAAGCCTGGCATTGATCGCATTTGCCTGATCGAGATTGACCGACGGAATTGCCTCGACGCTGACGATGATATCGCCTTCGTCCATGGTTGGCATGAATGTCTTGCCGAGCTGGGTGTAGGCAAACCCCGTCGCAACGAGGGCCGCCAGTGCCGCGGCCATCACCTTGCGCTCGTTGGCCAGTGCCCAGCCAAGCGCAGGTGCGTAGCCTCGTGAAGCGAGCCTGATCAGCCAGGGTTCCCGGTGCGGGGTCGGCTTGAGCAGAAACGAGGTCGCTACCGGAACAACCGTGAGCGCCAGCAACAGCGAGGCGGCGAGTGCAAAGATGATTGCGAGCGCTACGGGGGCGAACAGCTTTCCCTCGAGGCCCTGCAGCGCAAGCAGCGGCACGAAAACGATGATGATGATGAGCACGCCCGTTGAAACCGGCTCCAGCACCTCGCAGACCGAGCGGAACACAGTATGGATGAGCGGCGTCGTCCTTCCTTCTTGATCCTTGCTGAGATTTCCCACGATGTTTTCGACGACGACCACCAGGGCGTCAATCAGCATGCCGATGGCGATCGCTAGACCACCCAGGCTCATCAGATTGGCAGACATGCCGACTGCGCGCATCACGATCAGCGCCATCATGATCGCAAGCGGCAGGCTCAGCGCGATCACCAGCGAAGCTCGCCAGTTGCCGAGAAACAGAAGCAGCAGGACGATGACCAGAACCGTGGCTTCACCCAATGCCCGGACGACGGTTCCGACCGCGCGGCCGACCAGCCGGCTCCGGTCATAAAATACGTTGATCGTGGCGCTCTTCGGCAGCCCAGGCTGCAGTTCCTGCAGGCGCTGGCGGACGTCGCGCACGAGCTGGCCTGCATTTGCGCCGCGTAACCCAAGCACGAGTCCTTCCACCGTCTCGCCGCGACCATCGGCCGTGACGGCGCCATAGCGTGTCAGCGAACCCACCTGGACGCGGGCGATATCGTTGACCCGGATCGGGATGCCATCCCGGGTGTCGACCACAATGGCCTTGATGTCGTCGATCGAACGAATGCTGCCTTCGATGCGGACAAGGGCGCTGTCTTCGCCCTGGTTGACACGGCCGGCGCCGTCGTTTCGGCTATTGGTCTCGATCGCCCGCCGAAACAGGTCATACGAAATGCCGCGTGCCGCGAGGGCATCGCTGATCGGCACGATCTCGAAGGCCCGGACATGACCGCCAAGCGAGTTGACATCGGCGACCCCCGGGACGGTTCGCAGCGCCGGTCGGATCACCCAATCGAGCAGGCTCCGCCGCTCGGCCAGCGAGAGATCGGGACTGTCAATCGTGAACATGAACATTTCGCCGAGAGGGCTCGTGATCGGCGCCAGGCCACCGGTCACACCTTCCGGAAGATCGCGCGCGATATTGGACAGTCGTTCCGAGACCTGATTGCGCGCCCAGTAGATGTCGGTGCCGTCTTCGAAATCGACGGTAATGTCGGCGAGCGCGTATTTTGTCGTCGATCGAAGGATCTTCTTGTTGGGCAACCCAAGCAGCTCAAGCTCGATTGGAACCGTGATCCGTTGTTCAACCTCCTCCGGGGTGAGACCCGGCGCCTTCACGATGACTTTCACCTGTACGGGTGAGACGTCAGGAAATGCGTCGATCGGCAGGGTAGGCAGAACAACAATGCCCGCGCCGATGAGCAGAAGGACACTCAAGGCAACAAACATGCGCTGCGAAAGCGCGAAAGCGACCAAACTCGCGAGCATTACTCCGCTCCGAGTCGCAGCAAGATCCCTCGCAGGGCGGTGATGCCGTTGACGGCCACTTCGTCCTTGTCCGTGATCGCGCCCGACACCACGACGTGGTCCTGATCCTCAGCCAGAAGCGTCACGGGTTCCAGACGAAATCCGCCCTCGATTGCAACGAAGACTGCCGCCTTGTCGCCGCGTCGGACAAGCGAGCTGTAGGGGATCTCCCAGGCACTTTCACCGGAAGAAAGAAAGTTGATGCGTACTGCGGCGGTTTGCCCAGGGCGTAGTTCACCCGTATTCGGCACTTCTGCTCGCACCAAAATAGTCTGGGTCGCCACATCCGTTGTTTCCGACACCAGTACGACCTGTCCAGCGGACGCATAGCCGTCGATTTCTACCCTCGCGCCCGGTCGGATGCCGCGGATGCTGGATGCCGGAATCGCAATCTCGGCCCACAAGGGCGACAATCGTGCGAGCTTGACGAGCGGCGCCGCCTGCTCGACCCGCTGGCCCGGAGAAACCACGATTTCAACCACTGTTGCCGGCTGAGGTGCAGCGACCGAAACTGTCGCCGTAATCGCCGTCTCGCTAGTCAGGCGCGAAATTGCCGCGTCTGAGAGACCGCTGAGCCGAAGCATTTGCCGTCGTTCCGCCACGGCGATGCTTGCCTGCCGGGCTTCGGTCTGGCTGGTCTCCAGAGCGCGTTGCGGCACTGCTTTCCCTTCAAAGAGGTCGATGTTCCGTTTGAGCTGCTGGGCGGCAAGCGCGTCCTGCGCGAATGCATGCAGGTAGTCACGTTGAAGCGACACAAAGCTCGGGCTCTCAAGCGTGACGAGCGGTTGGCCTGATCTGACCCGGTCGCCTCGTGCAACCGACAGACCGTTGACCATGCCGGCTACGGGAGCGCTCACGACCCACAATTGCGGGGTGGGGATAACAATTTGGGCGGGATAGGGCAGGGTCTGATCGGTCCGGCTCGAGACCGGATGTACGACGCGAACGCCCAAGGTTTGCGCCTGCGCAGCACTAACCCTCACCTCGTCCTCGGCTAACGACATGGTTGCGGGCCCAAACAGGACGAGCGCGAGCGAGGCTCGAACCAATCTCCGCCATGAGCAAAGACTTAGGATCGCCCGGGCGAGATTCATCAGCAAGAACCATGTGATCCAGCGGCGCCGGCAAGTCGCGCGCTCCGTTGAACTTCAGTATCCCACCCGGGCTCCCATGCCTTGATTTGCGTCAAGCGACAGATCCGTCTGGGGCAGGCTTTCGCTCGAAAATGCTCTAATTGCGTTTCAGGCTCAGGATGTAGTTGCCGAGATCGTCGGCCTGATCCGGCATGATAATGAGGTTGGGCATCCGGTGATGGCTGGTCTTCATGAAGACTTTCAGCGAGAGCGCCGTGGTCGAAGTCCGGTTGGCGATCGTGACGAAGTCCCTTGCGCGCCCCTTCGCGCCGGCGGCATCGATCGCATGACAATCCTTGCACCAGGCTTCGGCGAGACGATACCCGGCAGCGGTGCTTTCCGGAGACAGCGGGGCGCCGCTTGCCCCGCGTACCCGCAGGAACAACAGCACTGCAAGCGCGCAAAGAATCGCGATCGATACGTGCAACCAGACGGAGCGCGTCATTTCTGTCAGCTCATGCAAGAGCGTCGGCTGTTACGGGTTCACCCGCGGGCCAAGACTGTCGATCGTGGGAGCGTTGCCGCAATACTCTTCGTAATGCGCGGCGGCGGTGCCGGCGGCGAGATCGCGATCGCACTGGCGCTTGTGGCTGCACATCGCGCAGACCCGCTCCATGTCGCGCAGCACCAGCGGCTCTGGTGCGCGCCAGCGCGTCCTGGTCGATGCCCAGTGCGACGAGCATCTTGGGTAG
>DAIMKE010000291.1:0-7050 GCA_036721875.1 Bradyrhizobium sp.
TCAGCGCGCTGCCGAGCCCCTCCCACATTTCGAGCGACATCGCGTTACGCTTTTCGGGATTGTTGAAGGTGATGACGCCGATACCTTCGCTGACGCCCTGCAGGATCTTGCCGTCGGCATGGGATTTTTCAGTGTTTTTTGGAGTGTCGAGCATCGGGGTGTCCAGACTATTTCAGGAATCGACGAAGCGGCCGAAATTCGCGCGGGCGAAGGCCGGCCGTGCCTGCAGTCTAGCCCACCACGCCGCGCCGCGCGGATGTTTCTTTGCGGTAGAGGACGGCCAAACCCGGCGCGAAGCGCGCGAACGCCCGCCGTAGTGAGAGATCGGAATTGTCGCTTCCTCAAACCGGTGAGCCAGTCCTGCTGGTCAAGGTCTGGCGACGCGTGTTGAGGCTCCGGCAAGGTCGCCGGACAGCGTCGCGGGCCGTATCAAGGCCACGCTGAGCATGGGTTATGGTCGTGAAAAAGTCAGGCGGGGAGCGATCAAAATTCTCGATGGATCAAATTTCTCGATGTGAAAATGGCCGGACGTCGCCATCCAACGTGACGACATAATGATTCTGTACAACTAAAAAACGTCTGAACTGGCGCAGCAACAAGCTACCCGGCGATCCGCTCGCGATGAATGATCGGGTCCGCGGTGCTGCGTTCCAGTCCCGGCAATGCCTAGTCTTCGTTGGCCGCAATCGACTCCATCAACGACACCAACTGACGCTGCACGGTCTGGTCCTTGATCTTGCTGTAGGCACGCAGCAGCCTCAGGCTGAACGCGCTGTCCAAAAACAGCAGGCTCTCGACTTCCCGCGCCTTGCCATCGCCATCGTAGAAGAAGGTGACCGGCACATCGAGCGCAGTAGCGATCTGCTGCAGGCGGGCGGCACCGACGCGGTTGACGCCTTTCTCGTATTTCTGAACCTGCTGGAAGCTGACCCCGAGCTTGTCGCCGAGCTCCGCTTGCGAGATCTTCTGTTCCACGCGCCGCAGACGAATGCGCTTGCCCAATTCGATGTCGGGCTTGCCGGCACTGCGCTGCTTCATCTTCTTTGCTGCTGATCTATTCATTCTGATTTTACATCCTTCGATCGGGAACCCTGGCGGAAATAAGTCAGGAGTTCGTCCGTATTTGCCGCGTTAAAGTGCGTGTCGACCGCGTGTTAGTCTCAAAAACCACGGGAATCCTGCGATATTCTGGATGGCAACCAAACACATATGGGCGTTGGAAGCATCCTGATACCGACGCTGCCGACCCATCTGGTGTCGGTGAAGCATCGGGACGTATTGGCAAAATCCCATGTCGCTACATTTGACAAAATATTAGCCAACACACAACCACCGCGAGTTCAAAGGCCACAGATTTTCGTAAGCATACTTACGGTCTTGGTGCCCGCATACCGTGGTTTTACGGGGGTGTCAGCCGCTTTTGCACTGCGTGAAATACCAAGCTTAGCTTGCAGGGCGAAAAAACCTCTACCGTGATAGTCGGGAAAATATAGCAATTTTGAGTTCCGCTTCAATCCGTGTGTCAACGATTGCGGAGCAGTGACCGCTGCCGTCTTATCGGAGATCGTTGAGCGCGCATGCCGTCCCGTCGATCCGATCGCATCGCGCGACTATGCGATGTTGTTGTCCTGTCGATGAACGCATCTGCTGATGGCGATCAGATGATCGGGCAGGGCAGCGTGGCTGAACGGATGGATGGTCGTGTTGCGAGGCAAGCGCCGGGCATCGATGGAATGATTGCAATCATTTCGGCCGCGCCGGCAGACGGCCTTGGCCGCCCGCGGGCTATTAGCGCCTGATATCGATTAAATTGGCTTCCACAGCCGCGCAGTTTTGCATACGCTTTGCTTCTGTTGCCGCGTTGTCGGCCAGGCCCAAAGTCCCGCTTACAAGGGACGGGCATCACAGGGGAGGACGCCATGAAGCGAAGAACCGTACTTGCGGGCCTTGGTGCGACGGCTGTTGCCGGCGCTTTGGGCATGCCATCGATCGTCCGGGCACAGACCCCCGTCACGCTGAACGGGGCCGTGCAGTTCAACGACGACCATGCCTTCAACCGGGCGCTGATCCGGTTCGAGGAGCTGGTGAAGAAATACTACGGCAAGCCGGTAAATTTTACGCTGCACAAGAACTCGTCGCTCGGCCTCGAAAAGCAATATTTTGAGTACATGTCGCAAGGCAAGGCGGTCGATTACGGCATCGTCTCGCCGGCTCACATGTCGACTTTCGCCAAAGCTGCGCCGTTCATCGACGCGCCTTTCGTGTTCAAGGGCATCGACCACATGAACAAGGTGGTCGAAGCGAACATTCTGGCGCCGATCGCCGACGAAGTCGCGGCCAAGGCCGAGGTGATTCTGATCGGCTATGCCGGTGGCGGCGTTCGCAACATCTTTGCCAACAAGCCGCTCAAGAACCTTGCCGACCTCAAGGGACTGAAGGTGCGCGTGCAGGGCGCGCCGATCTGGTCGAAGACCTTTGCGGCTGTCGGCATGAGCCCCACGGTGATCGCCTACAATGAAATCTACAATGCCATCCAGAACGGCGTGATCGCAGCCGGCGAGAACGAGGCGGCCGGCGTCGAGGCAATGAAGTTCTACGAAGTCGCGCCGAACATCAACCTGACGCAGCACGCGGTGTCGATCCGTCCGATCTGTTTCTCGGTGAAAACGCTGAAGACCCTTCCCAAGGATCTGCAGGACGCGATCATGAAGGCCGGCAAGGAAGCCGGGGACTACGGTCGCCAGCTGGAATCGAGCGAGGAAGTCGTCAAGCTCGACACGCTGGAGAAGGCGGGCAAGCTCAAGCGCGTTGCGTTCGAAGATCGCGATGCCATGAAGAAGCTGGCCGATCCCGTGATAGCCACCTATGCCAAGGAAATCGGCGCCGAGGGCATCTTCGAGAAGATCAACATCGCCTAGGCACGCCGGCGCCGCCGACAGCACTCCGGGCAGGCCTCGCTTCCTGCCCGGATCGGCGCGCTGGTATCCGCACGGAGCCGAAATGACCGAAATGCCTGTCTCGCCCACCCCGGCGCTCTGGCGTCGAGCGACGGCCGCCTATGCAAAACTGCTCGAGTTCCTGCTCGCCGCCTGTGTCGGCATCCTGGTCATCCCGGTCACGCTGCAGATCGTCTCTCGCTACACGCCGCTCATTCCGTCCTACATCTGGACCGAGGAAATGGCGCGTTTCCTGTTCGTGTGGACGATCATGATCGGCGCCATGGTCGGCGTGCGGGAGGCGCAGCATTTCGAAGTCGACGTGTGGCCTGACCTGTCGCGGCGGTCGGAGGCCGCAGTGCGGATTCTTGCACGTCTCGGCGTGCTCGCACTGGCGCTGGTGTTCGTGTGGGCCGGTATCGAGTTCACGCGCTTCGCGTGGAACAGAACGTCCGAACTGGCCGATCTGCCGCTCTGGCTGATCCACGTCGCCTGGCCGGTGGCCGGCGTGACGTGGATCGTGTTCGCGGGTGAGCAGATCGTCGACGAATTCAGGATTCTGGTTGGGGCAAACGATGGGCGGTAATGTTCTTTCTGCCGGGCAGGCCGCAATGGTCCTGTTCGGCGTGTTCGTCGGTCTGCTCATCATCCGCGTGCCGGTCGCCTTTGCGCTGGGCCTCGCTTGCGTTCCGATCCTACTGATCGAGCCCCGTCTGTCGATCATGATGCTCGCTCAGGAGACTTTCAACGCCTACAACTCGTTCATCCTGCTCGCGGTGCCGTTCTTCCTTCTGACGGCAAATCTGATGAGCATTGGCGGCATCACCGACCGGCTGGTCGCATTGTCGCGCTCGATGGTCGGGCACTGGCCGGGATCGCTGGCGCAGATCAATGTCGTGCTGTCGGTGTTCTTCGCCGGAATTTCCGGCTCCTCCACCGCCGACGCGGCGAGCCAGTCCAAGATCTTCATCGATGCCCAAACTAAAGAGGGCTACGACCTCTCGTTCTCCATCGCCATCACGGCGGTGTCGGCCGTGCTGGCGGTCATCATCCCGCCCTCGATCCTGATGATCGTGTGGGGCGGACTGATCTCGACCTCGATTGCCGCGATGTACCTTGCCGGCATCGTGCCGGGGATATTGATTGCCGGTGCGCAGATGGCGACCGTCCATGTCTACGCGGTGCGCCGCGGCTATCCGACCTATCCGAAGGACAGCTGGAGGGACATGCGCTGCGCAATCTGGCGGTCGATTCCGGCGATGATGACGCCATTCATCATTGTCGGCGGCATCTTGCTCGGTTGGTTCACCGCTACCGAATCTGCCTGCGTGGCGGTGCTCTACTCCGTCGTATTGTCGACCTTCTTTTACCGTGAGACCGGCTTGCGCGAACTCTACAAGGCCCTGCTCGATACCGGGCGCCTGGCCGGCGTCGCGCTGTTCTGCGTGGGCACGGCGAGTGCCTTCGGCTGGCTGCTGGCGTACTACAAGATCCCGCAGGAACTGCTCGCCAACGTCTCGACCTGGGGCATGGGCACGATCGCGGCCGGCTTCTTCATCTCATTCTGCTTTCTCGTCGTGGGCTGCTTCCTCGACGCCATCCCGGCCATCATAATCGTCGGCACCGTGCTCGAGCCGCTGGCGAGGTCGGTCGATCTGCATCCGGTTCAGTTTGCGATCATCTCGATCATCTCCCTTGCCTTTGGGCTGGTGACGCCGCCCTACGGCCTGTGCTTGATGATCGCCTGTTCGATCGCAGGTGTGCGGCTGCGCTATGCGCTGAAGGACACGATCATCATGCTGATTCCGATGCTGCTGGTTCTGGCAGCGGTGATCGTCTGGCCCAGCGTTTCGCTGTTTCTGCCCCGTCTGATCGTTCCGGAGATGCTGAAATAGCCTGGGCGCTTCGGTGCGAGGGGTTATTCTTCGAGCGCGCAGCTAATCGTGTAGACCACGCCGCGCGGCAGAAAGTCGACCGTCGCTTCGCCGCCGAGCTGGTCGCGCGCGCTGCGTTCGATCAGGCGCGATCCGAACCCGCGCTGCACCGGTGCGGTGACATGCGGGCCGCCGGCCTCGGTCCAGATCAGCCGCAGTTTGCGCCCGTTGCTTTCCTCGATGATCTCCCAATCCAGGGCAACGGTCCCGGTGTCGTTCGAGAGTGAGCCGTATTTGGCGGCATTGGTTGCGATCTCGTGCAGGATCATCGCGAGTACCACGGCGAGCCGCGGCGACAACGGCACCCGCGGTCCGAACATCCGCACCCGCTCCGGATTGTTGAGCAGATAGGGCTGCAGCACCCGCGCGATGACCTCGCGCAGCTCGGCGCTTTGCCACTTTTCCTGGCTCAGCAGATTGTGCGCCTCTGCCAGCGCGCCCAGCCTTCCTTCGAACTTTTGACGCTCGGCCCGGCTGGCGCTGCGAAACGTCTGCGTGGCGATCGACTGCAGGACGGCCAGCGTATTCTTGACGCGGTGGTTGAGTTCCTCGATCAGCAGGCCGTGGAGCATTTCGCCACGCGCGATCTGCGTCGCCATCCGCACCGCAAAGGCAAGGCCGACCAGCAGGAGAATGCCGCCCATCACGCTTGTGACCGCAAGGCTCCGCCACAGCGGCGCCACCAGCGAACTCTCCGCGATCCCGGCGGCGACCGTCCAGCCGGTGAGGGTGGATCGCGATACGCTCGTGATCAGCGGCACGCCTTCGAGCGACACCGTCGCAAAGGTCGCTTCGGGCGCACGGAACATCGCCGCATAGAGGGTCGGCGAGGCCTTTTGCCCGATCGTATCCTGCGGATTCGGCACACGGGCGAAATTGCTGCCTTCGCCGTCGAAGATCGAGATGGTCCAGTCGTTGCCCGGACGCTGTTGTTCGATCATGGTCTGGAAGATCTGGATCGGCGGGCTGAAGGAGAGTTCAAAGAGAACCTCGCCGTCACGGATGACGGGCACTTCGACCGTCACGATCAGCTGGTGCTTGACCGCTCCGAAGAACAGGTTGGAATAGACCGGCTTTTTTTCCGCGAACACGCGGTCGACGATGGCGCGGTTGTTGCGCGGTGGCAGGCTCGCAGTATCTGATGTAACCGAGGAAAACAGTTGTCGGCCTTCACGATCCGCCACCAGGATAACGCCGCCGTTGCCATACTGGTTGAGGAAGCCTTGGGATAGCCGGCGAAACTCGTCGAAATTCCGGTCGCGCAACACATCGGTCAGCGCCAATACCTGGAGCGCGCCAGTCATTCGCTGCATCTCGGCATCGAGCACGAGACGAATGCTGCGCACGGTTTCGAGCACCCGTTGCGTCGCCTGCCGGCGGTCCTGCTGATAGTGGTTATAGACCAGCCCGGCCGCGAAGATGATCAGCGGCAACGTGGTTCCCGCGACCAGCAGGGCGAGACGCACTGGCAATGAAGGCTTTGGCAACGAGATTCCCGGATCGGCGCCCAATTGGCCGCAGCATAGGAGAAGTGGCCGAATTCCGGCAAGGATATTAGCAGGATATCCCGCAAAGCACGATCAGAGGTTCCATCGCAGCCAGCATGCGATGGAACCCACGATCGCTGCACTTGTCAGAGATTGCTGTCGGTGATGGCGGCATACACCATGGTGCGCAACTCGCGCCGCAGCGGATAGGCGCTCGACGGCAGCACCTGCGTCATGAAGATCGTTATCAGCTCTTCCGCCGGGTCGATGAAAAACGACGTCGTCGCCGCGCCGCCCCAGTTGAATTCGCCGGGGCTGCCGGCGATCAGCGTCTGCGCGGGGTTCATGGTGACGGCAAAGCCTAGCCCGAATCCGATGCCGTTATAGGCGGCTTCCGAGAACATCGAGCGCGACATTGCCGGCAGGTCAACGCCTCCGGGGAGATGGTTCGACGTCATCAGCTTCAGCGTCTTCGGACCCAGCAGCCTGACGCCGTCGAGTTCACCGCCGTTGAGCAGCGCCCGGCAGAAGGTGAGATAGTCAGCCACGGTCGAACACAGGCCGCCGCCGCCGGAAATGAACGAAGGCGGCGACAGGAACGAACTCGTGGCCGGGTCGTCCTGCAGCGTCAGCGTGCCCTTGCGCTCGGCGGAAAGCGGGTTGAAGCCGCCTTGCGGGTCGGCCGAATAGCAC
>DAIMKE010000292.1:0-7023 GCA_036721875.1 Bradyrhizobium sp.
GATCGATGAAGCGCGAAACCGCCGAAACACAGCTCGATACCTCGCAACAGGAGCCCAAAATGCAATCGCAGCTCACAGAACTTAGTCTGAGTCTATTCTTGGAGATCGCGGGCGAGGCCAAGCATTGGGACGGCACGCCGCCGCTCGAAGGGCTGCGGCCGCTCACGCGCGCCGACAACGGCAATCTGTCGGATTTGAAGAAGCACGACCTGCTCCGCGTCGAAGAGGTCGATCCTGATAATCATCAGGTCCATTTCACCCGCCAGGGACGGGAATTGGCCGCCGCGCACGGGATAGAGTTGCGGTAGGCCCAAAATCCTGTGTCCCGGTCGGCCTAGGTCGAAAAGCCGCTCTGGCGTGCGGCCGGCCGCGGACCCGGTTGGGCTCTGCTACCGTATCCGTCGAACGGCCGCGGTCTGATTGTCCGATCCAACCGGAGCGACGGCAACCTTTCAGCCCGCTGCCGCTATCTCGGAAACCTTCGGCGGCCTAATGGCGATGGCGCAAGGTGTCATCGTCGTAGGACAGGATGCGGCTCTTCGAATGGCCACAGCGCGCTGTTGCATAGGAGCGCGCCCTCGGTCGATCGTTGGCTGCGCGACAGGACGATTTCCTCCGCCTGTCCCTGCAACAGGATCTCGAACGCGCGCCGGTCGCGCTGCGCGGTCGGGACCGGAATGAGCACGCGCCGCGACATGACGTGGTCGGGCAGCAGCGGGTCCTCGTTCTCCGATCGAGGCCAGCTCCGACCCGCGACGCCGAGCAGCCGCGTCCAGCGACGCGGCGCACCGACGAGATGGGAAGCGGGACACCAGGCTACACTGTTGGCCGGATCGCGGGCATCGCGGATCCGCAGGCTTTCGAGCGACATTGCAACCGCAGCCGGCGGCGCATTCCGTAGCGCGTCCTTCCAGAGGCCGAGGCTCGCCCCACTGAGAAATGTCTTGCCAGCCTCTTCTGCGCCCGGAAGTCCCCGAGCCAGCAATTCGAGCATCGGAATCAGCGATTGCACGGCCGCGTCCGGCTCGGACCGCCCGTTTCGTGCGGAATGCAGCGCCCGCCGCCATTGTTCGACAGTGAACAGTCCGGCGTGCGGCGGAAGGCCGGTTGCCCAATCGTCGGGAAGCGAATTCTTCGCACCCTCCGATGCATGACGGATCAATCTTCTGAAGCGCTCCTGGCTCAGGCCGTGGCCGAGCAGGTCCGCCAGTGCCGCGCACGACTGTCCTTCCCATGAACTCAGTGCGGGGATGCCGTGCGAAAAGTGGATTGGTATGCCGGCTTCGGCCGACAGCACCAGCATATGCTCGTCGAACGCTGAGGGCGAGGCCGCGGTGATTGCGACATCGCGGGCGTCGACGTTGCCGCTGCTTAAGAGTTCACGTACCCATCGCATCGCTTCGACGACTTCGGCGCGAGGATCGGCGCACAGTTCGCCGCGCGCCGTGCCGTACGGACACGGCTCCGCGGGCGTCAGCCGTCCCGGAAACCATGCCCTGTCCGCTTCGCCCGCAGAGCTCCAGGAAACGTCCAATTGTTCTGCAAGCGCAACGAGGAGCGGTCTCCACAGCGGCTCGACATCGACGATGCCTTCGAGTCTCACGCTGCCGAACAGTGTCTGCGCGAAGCAGACGCGCTCCAGCGCGGCGTCGCGCAACTGCCGAGGCAGCATCGCGCCGTGGGGCAGGGCGTCGCGGATCCGTCGCTCCAGCAGCGCGATGTCGGCGACGCGCGCGGATGGAAAAGACGCGTTGTCGAGGTCGATGTCCGCACTCCATGCGCGCTCCAGCGTCTGCAGTGCCGCGCGGACCATTCCGGGAAGGCCCCTGACGTCGTCGAGTTGCGCAAATCCGCCGTCCTCCAGCGCCCGTGCGGCGGCAGTCGCGAGCGTTTCCCGGTCCGCCGGGCGGCGGAAGCCGCCGGCGAGGCGGGCGGCGAGCAGCGGCAAAGTGAAAATTTCCAGTCCGACCTCGTTCGCGCAAGCGGCCCGGTAACGGGCCATGCGGAACGCGAGCGGTCCGTCCACTACGTCGACCCGTCTTTGCATTGCATGTCGCCTCTCGGATCGATTAGCAGCGGCCGCAGCGCAGCCCCTGCCGTCGAATATGATTCGGTCCATCTACGCGCGGCCGTATTGCGCTTCGGGCGCCTCGGCCGGCTGCCCGTCCTATCATGGTTGTCGCTCGCGTGCCTCGATCGGACCGCGATGGAGGCGACCTCGCATGCCGGCCTACTCCTCGATGCCCAACGACTTCGGATCGACGTCAACGAAGCCGTCTCTTCCGCGGTCGTAGCGGCGGCAGGAGGCAATGCGGATGCGGTCCTTGACCAGACGCCCCACAATGCGAAGGTTCTCGCGGCCCGCCGCGACCGGCACCGGCTCGCCCCGCGCATGCTCCGGACAAGCAGTCGCAAGCCAATCGCCGTGCTCGTAAAGGCGACCAAGCGATCCGCATGTTTCGCAGGTGCACGAGCTACGCGCTTCCGCGAGTTCGATAGCCTCTTCGATTTGAACTTTTGCAGCGTCGGACAGGCGGCCGGCCCAGTAGAAGCGCAGCGTGCCGTACTTCGATTTGATGTCATCGAGGACGAACCGGTCGCCCTCGGCGAGGGCAGCCTCGATTCGGACGCAGCAGCGCCCAAGGAGGTCTTGCCAGCCATCGCCGCAAGCGGGGTAGCCCTGGGAGGTGATCCCGAACAAGCGCGGGTGGGTCGCCATGAAATCACTTCGCCAGTTCCGCACGACGCTCTCCTCACTCCCAAATGGCATGCGCCTCGGTCAGTATTTCTATCGCCCGTCCGCGCTGTGACGGATCGTCGACGTTTTTCTCTTGGCAGACTTCGCTATCCGGCGCTGCCGTTCTATTCTTTAAAGCGGTTTCTTCGAGCGACGAATTCATCTACCGCTCGAGAGTACCAAACTAGTTTCAGCCTTTTTCCGCTGCCTCGCGTCGCGTGGGGGGCAGGCGCCTCACCATCGGCGATGGCCCGGCACAGTTCGCGAGTGCTGCAAAAGTCGAGATATGCTGCCATCGTTTCGGCCCGCATTTCGACCGGCCATGTCGCCCCTTGCGGAAATCGCGCCGCGCGATTGGCGACATGGACAAGGCTCCTTTTTTGCTGCACCCGGATCAATTGCACCCCGCGTTTGCCGGGAGCCGTAGCCGGGACCACGAAGGAGGGCTCGGTTGACGACCGCGCCCGGGGCTGGCGCACAAACGTCAACGGGCCCTGAGCACGCTTTTTGGTGAAAACGGGGGCGCCGTGATCGGCTTTGGATTCCTTCGCTTTATTTTCGTCTTGCATCAGTGAGCCGGAATTGGAGCTAGAATGATTGGTGCGAATGCCGGCCGATCGTTGAAGCCTGCGCCTCGACGGCGCAGCTTTGGTGGCGGTCGCGACCTCTCGTGGACAGGTTGCTGATTTCGGACCAAAACGGTTTCCCAACTGTTCATGTCACTAAAGGTGACATTATTGCGGGTCGACGGTCAAATGAATTTTCACCAAAGGTGACATTCTCTCTTAAGCATGGTTAATTTCTTCGAAACGGAGATTTGAGGCTTGCCAACAACTGACGACGGTGAGGTCTTGACGCCCACGATGATCCGAGCCGCGCGCGCACTTCTGAACATGAGCCAGAGCCAACTTGCGTCTGAGCTTGGAGTGACTAAGCGGACCGTCATCCGTTATGAGGATGAGGCTCGCTTGGACGTGCGCCGGGAAGCGGTTCAGAAAAAAATCCGGGAAGTTCTCGAGAAGCACGATATCGAGTTTCTCTTTCCTGTAGGAAACACGGGCGAAGGCGTCCGCTTCGGCAAGCGACGCAGGTGAGGCATTGGCAACATCCGGAAGATTGATCGAATCGCTGGCCGGAGCACTTAGGCTGCCGCCCGCGGTCGTGATGACGACGACGAAGGCGTTGCGGACTGCTGGGATGATTTCAGTGCGTGGCCGCGGTACGAGCGCCGCCCGGATGACTTCCGTCGATGCGGCCGTGCTGTTGACGGCGATCGGCAGCGGCGCGTCCAGTTCCTTCCTGGCTGAAGCGACGCAAATGCTGGCGCAAATGCCGTTACGATTCCCCAAACGCCCGAAACCCGATGAGGGCTTCGGTAAGCTTCGTCAGCTCGTAGGTCACCCTTTCTACGCCAAGACGGGCAAGCATTCCTTCATCCAAGGGTTCGACACGGTGATCCAGGAGGAGATCAAGCCTGAAATTTGGTTCGAGTCCCACGACGAGTCGCCCGAGTACAATTCGTTCGACAGACCTGAGCATTTGTCGCTGACCATCATCATGGACCTCGAGAAGACGGGTGGCGCAGCGCTGATTGAGACTGGATCCTGGAAAGGTCCGCGAATCTACAACGTCTACTCGACGTGGGAAGCGAAGAGCCACATCTCGTCCATGTGGAAGTCGAACGGTCCGGAGAGCGATAGTCCGCCCAATCTGTTCGATGCCTTCAAGGCGGACGTGTCCGGGTTCACCGGTCATTACTTCCGGGGCCAGGTCTTGAGCGCCGCCGTGAGGGCCATCAACGAAGAAACCGTGAGGACGCGCAAGCGGCGACCGCGGGCCAAACGCGTCGCGCGACGTTAAGAGAGCGTGCCGCAGGTAATCGCAACGATCTAGGACGGATTCGGAAATGGCGGGGCCGGAAAAGCGAAAGCCCGGCCGAGGCCGGGCTTTCTAGTCGAGTCCTTGGAAACTATTCCTCGTCGGAGTCGTCCGCGCCCTCCGGCTTCGGCACCGGCGGAAGCAGTCCGATCACCTCCCGGATCCCGTCGACCTGCAGCATCGCCTCGTCGACAACACCACGGCGAAGCAAGGATTCGATGACGCGGCTGCGATGTGCCAAGCGCTTCTTCTGCGCGGTCTCAAGCAGCAGCTTCGTGCGCTTGATGTAGCTTCGGACGGTGCGCGGATCCTCGTGGCCGGACAGGGCCATGAGCTCGAATTCCGTCAGTCCCGCCTCCGCACCTTCGGTGATACCGCCGTGCCTGAACGACGTGGGCGTGATCTTTCGCTTGACCAAGATCTCGCCGGCAACCTGCCTGTAGGCTTTGTAGAAGCCCTCCGGCATCTGCTCGCCGAGCTCAGCCCAGGCGCCGGTCGTCCCATCCCTGAGGATCAACGGGCCTTCGGTCCGGTCGCCCTTGAGCTCGTCCAGCACAGCCTCGACTCCGGGATACAGCGGCTCGCCATTCGAATCCTTGAGTCGGATCCAAATTTCCTCCCCGGTCTTGTAGTGCGTGATGAGTACCTCCTCTGAGTGTCCGCTAGGCTTGTAGTGCTCCACCCTGAGACCTCCGTTGAAGATCGACTCGACGCGCATCTCGAACTCGTATGCGAACCACAGACCGATCGCGAGATTGGGCAAGCCGTTCGCGCGCGCGGACATGATGAAGCAGGCGAGATCCTCGATCGTGGCGTGTACCGTCCGCTTCTTCTTGTAGCGGCGGCGCTTGGTCTTGCTGAACGGGTTCATGTAGGAGACGCCCGGGAAGATCTCGTACATGCTGTTCCACAGCGTGACGTAGGTCATCCGGGAGTGGTTGGCCTGTCCGTCCCGCTTCTTTTCGAGCGGCTTGCCGTCGTCGCCGGCGCCCGGAATGATTTTGGTGGAAAACTCGGCCAGCAACTGGCGCGTGACCACGGTCGTCACCTCTTCGACCCGCAGCGATCCGAACCGCCGGCCCTCGTACGGGCCGGACCGGAAAACGTGGTTGGCGCAGGCGAGGAGATCCTTCCGGTACGACTGCCGGGTGCGCTTACCCAGCGACGTGAAGGCGTCGTCCCGCATGAAGGTCTCGACCAGGGCGTCGACGCTCCCGTTGAGAGGACCGACCTGGACCGCGATAGTATGTCCGTTGGCGACGAAGGCGCGCAGCGCGGGCAGCAGCTCGCCTTCGGCGACGCGAATGGCTCGTTCAAGATCGGTGCGGAACTTCACTGACACCGGGCGGAAGCCAGCGGTCTTCAGCTTACCGTTGATCTCCCACCTGTACGTGTACTGCTGAAGCGACCGCGACCAGTGTGCGCGGATGTAGTGCGGCAGCACCACCTCCCGCTTGGGAAGTACGATGTTAACCATCTTAGGTCTCCTTCTCCGATAGATTGCCAACGGCACTATTACCATTGGTGTATTTTCCGCATTTATGCGAAAATCTGGCCGAACGAAAGCAGCAATTGGATCAATCAAATGGCCCTGGTCTCACGGTCCGGAGCGGGCGGTAACGTCCCCGGTAACAGCAGCAGCGAAGCGGGTAACGCCGCTTCCGTGGCTTGCTTTGATGTTACCCGGCAGGGGGACGCCGGTCGGAGTGACCACGTCGGGGGTTGTCGGGATAGAGCGAAAACCTTTTTTGAAACAGTGTCTTGCGCGTTAGCGGGGCCGGAAGTGAATGGACTTCGCCCATCACGTGAACCGCTGTTCCCACAACGATTTCCCCACTTCATCCCGACGGGTTAACCAAGAAAGTGCCACTACTGTCGGCGGGCTTCAGCACCCTTTGTCGGGATGCCCGACGACGAATCCAGGCTTAGGGCAGCGTTACCGGATCGACATCGAGACCAGCTCCAACACCCCCGGTAACCCTGGAACGGTAACGCCCGCGGTAACGGTTATCGCCGCTGTCGCGTTACCGAACGCCGGACAGGTTTTCCACAGTTTCTCGACGCAAGGCGGGGAGCCGCCGCCATGAAGGCCCATGCGGGGTGGTTCAATGAGCAACGAGAAGGACGGACCGCGCATCCAGAGGATCAAGGACGCGATTGATGTGCTCGGCCGTGACAATCCAAAGAAGGTCACGGCGCGCGGCGTCCAGAGGTTGGCCCGGGTCAACATGAACCTCGCCAATGAGTGGGTCCGCAACTGGAAGGACGAGCAACGCCAGGCGGCGCGGAGCGGTAGGCGCAAGCCCTCCGCGTCAGACTTCAGCGCCAAGCCCGAAGTAAAGGCAGGCAAGCCCAAACTCAAAACCGTCGCGGAGCCGGACGCGATGCCCGGCATCGCTGCGTCGTCC
>DAIMKE010000293.1:0-7016 GCA_036721875.1 Bradyrhizobium sp.
GCGTGGCACTGTACGGCCTCGTGCTTGGCCTCGAGCGGATGTTCGTCGTCCGTGACATCCGGTTGCAGTAAAGACGGAAAAAGAAGAACATGCTGCTGACCCGCGATAGCCTGCCCGAAACCATTGCCGACATCGCCGCGCTCGACGATTTGCTGTGCCGCCCGAGCCAGGCGCTGATCGACGACCTCCGCAAGGTCGACGGCGACATCATGATCCTCGGCGTTGCCGGCAAGATGGGGCCGACGCTGGCGGGACTTGCCAAGGCTGCCGCACCGGAGCGCCGCGTGATCGGCGTCGCCCGCTTCAGCGACCCTGTCGTAAAGCAGTGGCTGCAAGCCCGCGGCGTCGAGGCCATCAATTGCGATCTGCTCGACGAAGCCGCGATCAAGGCGCTGCCGAAGGTCCCGAACATCGTGTTCATGGCCGGACGCAAGTTCGGCGCCGAGGGCGATCTCTCGCTGACCTGGGCGATGAATGCGCACGTCCCTGCCCTGGTCGCGCAGGCCTTTGCAGGTTCGCGTATCGTCGCGTTCTCGACCGGCTGCGTCTATCCGTTCGTGCCGGTCAATGGCGAGGGCTCGGACGAGGATATGGCGCCCAATCCGCCCGGCGAGTATGCGCAATCCTGCGTCGGGCGCGAGCGCATGTTCGAGTATTTCTCGAGGAAGCATTCGACGCCCGGACGGCTATTCCGGCTCAACTACGCGATCGACATGCGCTATGGCGTGCTCCACGACATCGCCAGCAAGGTGCTGCAGGGCCAGACGATCGACGTCAGCATCGGCCACGTCAATTTCATCTGGCAGGGAGATGCGTCCTCGCAGGCCCTGCGCTGTCTCGCGCATTGCGACACGCCGACCTCGCCGATCAATGTTAGCGGCCACGAAATCCTGGCGGTACGCGATCTCGCCACGAAATTTGGCCAGCGCTTCGGACGCGCTCCCGTCATCACCGGCGAGGAACAGCCGACGGCCTGGCTGACCAACACCTCGCAGGCGGTAAAGCTGTTCGGCCTGCCGACCGTCGACACCGAGCAGTTGATCGGCTGGACCGCGGACTGGGTGGCGCGATCGATGCCCAGCCTCGGCAAGCCCACCAAATACGAGGTGCGCGATGGCCGATACTGACAATATCGACATCGTCGAACTCGGCACTGGCGATGCACTGGCCGGGCTGGTCTTGTCGACCGAGGCCGGCTGGAACCAGAGCGAGGCCGACTGGCGGTTCTTCCTGAGCGAGGGTGTCGTGTTCGGCATGCGCGACGGCGCCCGATTGGCGGCGACCGCTGCGCTGCTGCCCTACTCGGCCGGCAATGCCTGGATCAGCATGGTGCTCGTCACCTCGGACTTTCGCCGCCGCGGCATTGCGACGAAGCTCGTAGATGCCTGCCTCGCTGCCGCGGCCCAGCGCGGTCTCACGACCTGGCTGGACGCGACGCCAGCCGGCACCACCGTCTACGGCCCGCTCGGCTTCACTCCGACGCTGCAATTGCGCCGGCTGCGGCTGCAAAAAGCGTCGGGAGCCATGGCTGCACGACCGCTATCGGCCTGCAGCCTCGAGACGTTGATCGCATGCGACGCCGGAGCCATCGGATTCGATCGCACTTTGCTGTTGTCTGAATTCGGCGTTCGTGCAGGTTCTCGCATCGTATCCAGCGCTGACGCGGTAGCCCTGATCCGCGATGGACGCACCGCGCGGCATATCGGCCCGCTGCTCGCCGATAACGCCGATCAGGCATTGGGATTGGTGGACGCCATCGTTAGATCCGAGGACGGGCCCTGGCTGCTCGATGCCGTGTACGCTCATGACGCGTTTCTAGACGGTCTCGTCCGCGCAGGCTGGAACATCGAGCGGCCGTTTCAGCGCATGCGCCTTGGACCCGCCACCACCACGCCAGCGCAACTGCCGTTTGCGGTCGCCGGACCGGAATTTGGATAGGAACTGCGTTCATGCACCATAGCGAAATCAAGGCCGAAATCCGCAAGCTGATCGCCGACGGCACCGTGCTCCCGGCGCATCCGCTCGCCCTCGATGCCAACCGCAGGCTCGATAGCAGGCATCAGCGGGCGCTGACGCGCTATTATCTCGATGCCGGCGCCGGGGGGCTGGCCGTCGGCGTGCACACGACGCAGTTCGCGATCCGCGACGTCGGCATGTACGGGCCCGTGCTGGAACTGGCGGCGGAGACAGCGACCTCATGGACCAGGCGCCCGGTCGCGATGGTGGCGGGACTGGCCGGACCGACCCGGCAGGCGATTGCAGAAGCGCAGACCGCGCGCGGCATCGGCTATCACGCCGGCCTGCTCAGCCTCGCGGCAATGAAATCGGCGTCCGAAGACGAGATCATCGCGCATTGCAAGGCGCTGGCACAAGAAATCCCGCTGGTCGGGTTCTATCTGCAGCCGGCGGTTGGCGGGGTCATCCTCAGCGCCGATTTCTGGCGCCGCTTCGCTTCCATCGACAACGTCATCGCCATCAAGATCGCGCCGTTCAACCGTTACCGGACGCTGGATGTGCTGCGCGGCGTGGCGGCTGCCGGCGCACTCGACCGCGTCGCGCTCTATACCGGCAATGACGACCACATCCTGCTCGATCTCACCCTGCCGTTCGACCTGCGCGACAAGGGCGTCACCACCCGCACCTATTTCAAGGGCGGCCTGCTCGGGCACTGGTCGGTCTGGACCGCCAGCGCGATCAGGCAGTTCGAGATGTGCAAGGCCGCGCGCGGCAAAGACAGCGTGCCGGCGGACCTTTTGGCGCTCGACGCCCGCGTCACCGATTGCAACAGCGCCTTTTTCGACGTCGCCAACAATTTCCATGGTTGCATCGCTGGCTGCCATGAAATCCTGCGGCGGCAGGGGCTGATGCAGGGGCTCTGGTGCCTCGATCCCGCGGAAGGCCTCAGTCCCGGCCAGATGGCCGAGATCGATCGCGTCTGCCTCGAGCATGCCGACCTCTCCGACGACGCATTCGTCGAGGCGAACCTGCAGAAATGGCTGGCATGACGGCAGACGAGCCCTTCATCAGCCTGCAGAACGTCCGCAAGGTCTATCGCTCCAAAGGCACGGAATTCCTCGCCGTCTCCGACGTCACCATGGACGTGAAAGAGGGCGAGCTGGTTTCGCTGGTCGGCCCATCCGGCTGCGGCAAGACCACGGTGCTGAAGATCCTGGCCGGGCTTCACGAGGCCGATGGCGGCAGCATCAGAATCGGCAACGCAAAGACGCCGTTCGACCCCGCACGCGACATCGGCATGGTATTTCAGCAGGCGCTGCTGCTGAAATGGCGCACCATTCTCGATAACGTACTGCTGCCGGCCGAAATCGTCGGCCTGCCGATGAAGGCGGCGCGGTCCCGCGCCCGCGATCTGCTCCATCTCGTCGGCCTCGCCGGCTATGAGGACAAATACCCGCAGCAACTGTCCGGCGGTATGCAGCAGCGCACCGCCATCGCCCGTGCCTTCGTCCACGATCCCAGGCTGATCCTGATGGACGAGCCGTTCGGCGCGCTCGATGCGCTGACCCGCGAACAGATGAATCTCGAAATGCTGCGGATCTGGCGCGAAAGCGGCAAGACCATCATTTTCGTGACGCACAGCATCCAGGAAGCGGTATTCCTCGCATCGCATTGCGCCGTTCTCACCGCAGGCCCGGCGCGCATGGCAGAGTATTTCCCGATCGAACTGCCATTCCCGCGGGCGCTTCCGATCAAGACCACGGATGAATTCGGCGCTTATGCGCGGCGAATCTATGCACGGCTGGGATTGAGCGCAGGTGCCTAGCCCGGATTTCGCTGGGCCGCTTCGCATACGCATCATGCAACGGCGAGGCTGTGGCTCGTGTCGCGTCCGTAGTACACGCCGCGGAGGGCGTATCCGCCCACCATGGCGTGGAGAGCCCGACCGGATGTCCGCAGAGGTAACCTCAAAACCATCAGCCGCGCCAATTGACGGCTTGCCGCCCGAACTAAGGCGCTGGGCGGTCGCGGCGATCTTTACCGCGCTGGCGATGGCCTCGCTGGATACGGCGATTGCGAACATCGCGCTGCCGGCCATCGCCGCTGACCTGAAGGTCAGCCCGGCCGAGGTGGTCTGGGTCGTCAATGTCTACCAGATCGCGCTGGTGGCGACGCTGCTGCCGCTCGGCGCGCTCGGCGAAATCGTCGGACATCGCCGGATCTATCTCGGCGGCCTGTTGCTGTTCACGCTGGCCTCGCTTGGCTGCGCGTTCGCATGGTCGCTGCCAAGCCTGACGGCGGCGCGGGCGCTGCAGGGGCTCGGCGCAAGCGGCATCATGAGCGTCAATGCGGCGCTGGTCCGCTTCGTCTACCCGACCCATATGCTGGGCCGCGGCTTCGGCCACAACGCGCTGGTAGTGGGGACGGCCTTCACGCTCGGGCCGACGATTGCTTCGGCGATCCTTTCGGTCGGAACGTGGCCGTGGCTGTTCGCGATCAATATTCCTTTCGGTGCAATCGCGATCTGGATCGGCCTCAAGACCCTGCCGCAAACGCCGCACGCGAAGCATGCGTTCGATCTTCCGAGCGCAGCCCTGACCGCGGGCTGCCTCGGCCTCTTCTTCATCGGCATCGGCGGCGCGGCGCATCAGGCTCCCCTCTTCCTGGTGGGACTGGCGCTGGGCACGGCCTTGCTGCTCGGCTGGCTGATGACCCGCAGGCATGCGGACCATCCGGCGCCAATGCTGCCCGTCGACTTGTTCAGGAGCCCCATGTTCGCGCTGTCGGCGGCAACTTCGGTTTGCGCTTTTGTCGTGCAGGGACTGGGTTTCGTCGCGCTGCCCTTCTACTTCGAAGACGTGCTGCAACGGTCGCAGGTGGAGACCGGTTTCTTCATGACACCCTGGCCGCTGGTGGTGGCGATCATGGCGCCGATCGGGGGCCGGCTGTCGGACCGCTATCCGGTCGGCATTCTCGGCGGCATCGGCCTGGTGCTGCTCGGAATCGGCATGGCGCTGTTGGCAACGCTCCCGGCGGATCCAGGCGTTGCCAATATCGTCTGGCGGACCGTGATCTGCGGGATCGGATTTGGATTCTTCCAGACGCCCAACCTGCGGGCCCTGATGTCGAGCGCGCCGCCGCACCGCAGCGGCAGCGCCAGCAGCATCGTCGCCACCGCCCGCCTGACCGGACAAACCCTCGGCGCCGCGCTCGCGGCGTTGTGCTTTGCCCTGGCCGGTCACAATGGCGCAACGGTCGCCCTTGCGCTCGGTGCCGGATTTGCTGCGCTTGGAAGCCTGATGAGCTTCCTGCGCCTCGCGGTGCGCGCGGAACGGACATGACAGCCATGCAGATGGCATGTGCCCACGCAACACCGGCGCGACGATTTTCATCCCCGCGCGCAAGCGCATTTTCTTGATTTGAACTATTCCAGATTGCCGGCCATCGTCCCGCCCGCAGCTCACTCGGTGGATTGAGCGAACAGGGGATACGCGATGGCAAGTCTCACTATCAACGGCAAAACGATCAGCGTGGACGTCGAAGACGACACGCCGCTGCTTTGGGCAATCCGGGAGAACGTCGGACTGACCGGCACCAAATATGGATGCGGCATTGCGCTGTGCGGCGCCTGCACCGTTCATGTCGACGGGGTCGCGATGCGCTCCTGTGGCATGTCGGTCGGCGAAGCCGCCGGCAAGCAGATCGTAACGATCGAAGGCCTCGCCGGTAACAATGCCGCGCTACACAAGGTGCAGCAGGCCTGGGTGGCCAACGATGTTCCCCAATGTGGCTATTGCCAGAGCGGCATGATCATGGCCGTTGCGGCGCTGCTCAAGGAGAAGCCGAAGCCGACCGACCAGGACATCGACGAGGCCATCACCAATATCTGTCGTTGCGGAACCTTCCAGCAGGTTCGCGAGGCGATCCACGCCGCCGCGAACGCTTGAGGGGAACAAAAAATGTCGAAAACAACCCCATGCAAAGTAGCCGTCAACACGCAAATCACACCCAAACTGAACCGCCGCGCCTTCGTGATCGGCACTGCTGCGGCCGGCGCCGGTCTCGCCATCGGCCTTGATCTTCCCTTTGGCGGTCCGACCGTGGTCCGCGCCGCAGACGGCTCACCTGAGGTCAATGTCTGGGTAGTGATCCGCCCGGACGACACCACCGTGATTCGCATCGCCCGCTCGGAAATGGGTCAGGGCACCCTCACCGGCCTCGCCCAACTCGTGGCCGAAGAGCTCGAATGCGACTGGTCGAAGGTCGTCACCGAATATCCGACGCCGGGTCAAAGTGTCGCACGCAAGCGCGCCTGGGGCGATTTCTCGACCGGCGGCAGCCGCGGCATTCGTTCCAGCCATGACTATGTCCGCAAAGGCGGCGCCACCGCCCGCGTGATGCTGGTGCAGGCCGCCGCCAACGCGTGGAAGGTGCCGGCCTCGGAATGCACCGCCGCCAACAGCGTCATCACCCATACGCCGTCGGGCAGGACCACGACCTACGGCAAGGTGGTGGAAGCCGCCGCGAAGCTCGAACCGCCGGCCGACGTGAAACTGAAGGACCCCAAGGACTGGAAGATCGTCGGCAAGGGCGTGAAGCGGCTTGATACCGTCGAAAAGACGACGGGAGCGATGGTCTACGGCGTCGACGTCAAGCTGCCCGGCATGCTCAACGCCGCGATCAAGGACTGTCCGGTCTTCGGCGGCAAGCTGAAAAGTTTCGACGAAGCCAAGATCGCCGGCATGAAGGGCGTCAAGAAGGTGGTCCGCGTCGGCGACAGCGCGGTGGCCGTGGTCGCCGATACCTGGTGGCACGCCAAGACCGCGCTGGACGCGTTGCCGATCGCCTGGGACGAGGGCGATAACGCCAAGGTCTCCAGCGCGTCGATCGCGAAGTGGCTGGCCGAGGGCCTCGAGGATTCGCAGCCGGCCTATGTCGGCAACAAGAACGGCGATGCCAAGGCGGCGATCGCCAGCGCAGCCAAGAAAGTGGAAGCCGTCTACTCCTATCCCTACCAGAACCACGCCACCATGGAGCCGATGAACGCCACCGCGCTCTAT
>DAIMKE010000294.1:0-7001 GCA_036721875.1 Bradyrhizobium sp.
CGTCGGAGAGCTGGCGGCCCGTCGTCGCCGGCGACAAGATCGTGACCGCGAACCCGGAGACGATCGGGGGGGTAGAAAAGCGGCAGCGAAGGCGCGTGACGGTGTGCGATGCGCGATCAAGGTTTTCGATGAGGCTAAGCAGTGATTGAAGATACTTTCAGATCACGTACTTGTCCCAGCTTGCATAATGCTCGGCGCTGCGCTTTCCCCTTGGAAAGCTGAGGCCGACGAGCGCAATGCCGGCTACGACCGAGGCCACGGCCCCAAGGTGACCAACGCCGTCGAGGAGGAAAGGCGCGGCCACAAGCCAGGCTCCGAACGCGACGTTGATCAGCCGCAGCGCGCGGGCAACTTCTGCGGTGGCGATGATCGCGACCGTGATGACCAGCGCACCCACAACGTGATCGCTGTTCGCCATACCGCCTTCCGTGCCGAACAGTATTCGGGTCAGCATCAGCAGGACGCCGATGACGATGCTCGCAGTCAGCGTCCATGGCAGGGTCAGTCCCTTCTTTGCGTCCGCCCAGAAGGTGCTTGGCGAGGCCATCGCGTCCGACGCGTCCACCGCTCCCGCCTCTATCGCGTCACCCTGGAAGAAGGTGCGGATCAGCGGTTTGCCTTGCCGGCGCGCCCAGAGAAGGAACTGACCCATCGCAATCACCTCGTCGAGCGCGAAGGGGATCATGATCAGCATGGCGAGCGCGGCGATCAGCGCCAGCGTGCTCCATGTGCCGATGACGATGGGCTGACTGATGATGAAATAGATGCTGATGACGCCGAGCGGGATGACAAGGATGCCGAAGAAGGTCACCATCCACGGCATGGTCCGCCAGCGGTCGCGGGTGCCCATTACCGCCATCAGGATCTCGAGGACATAGCTGACCGTGCCGAGCCCACCATCGGGAATCGGCCAGGCCTTGGACATGTCCGAGGTGATGATCTCCTCGGTGCCGTTGCGTGGATCGCTCAGGGAGCCGGCGAAAAACGGCTCCCAAACGCCGTCAATATGCCCCAGTTGGTAGGCGGTGAGGATGCGCGAGGTGAGAAGGCCGATCAGACCCATGGCGACGATCGGCAGCCGCTGTGCGTCGGTGGATGGCGAATAGGTCCAGCCGGGCGGGATGTTCTTGGGGTCCATCATGCCCGCCATGCTCATGCCCGGCATCATCGGCACGAGCACCGACAGGGCGATCACGGCCGAGCCGATGAGCAGGTTGTTGTTGTACTGAGCGGCGCTCGGGCTCCAGAAGATCAGCGGGGCGAAGAACAGCCAGATGCCGACGAACGCGACCGCCCACTGCGCCCATGTCTTGGTGCGCGGAACGAGCGACAGCGCGCCGAACAGCACGATGGCGAGGCCGCTGACGACATCGCTGATGGCCAGCGCGTTCGCCCGCCACTCGATCGACGGCAGCCCGCGATCAATAGTTACGAAGCGCGCCGCCTCGCCGACACTGTGAGTGGTCACGGAGTCGTAGATAAGCGGGCTGGAGGCGAGCCACAGCCCAAGACCGATGTTTGCGTAAAGAGCCCAGCGCGCACGGCGCTCGTCGCGGTCCATTATGGCCATGTGATCGCCGTGTGCACCGTGACCGGTCATCGCCATGTCCGCCGCGCCAGGTCGGTGCCCCATGGCAGCATGGTCCATGCTGCTATGGTCCGCAGCCCCGTGATCCATGTCGGCCATTCCACCGCCTGCCGCTGCGGGTTGTTGGCCCGGCGCTACAGGTTCGGCCTTTAGCTTATCGTGCCAGGCAACCAGATTCTCGTTAAGCTTGTTGTTCCGATACCAGGCCCGCGGGTGGCGCTTCAGCGCGGCGACGATCGTCGGCAGCGTGTCCCGGAGGCGATGCTTCGGTTCCCAACCGAGCAGCAAGCGGGCGCGTGAAATATCGAGGATATAGTGGTCGTTGCTGCTGTCGATCATCCAGGGCTGGATGAAGTCGTCGCTGCCGAGCGCTTCGTTCTGCAGGATGATCCCGGCTTTCGCGAGCGGCTGCGGAATCCGGATCGTCTTCCAGCCCTCGCCGTGGAGCGCCTCGCCGACGATGTCCTGGATCTCGGCATAGCCGGGTGCGTCGGGCTCGCCGATGAGCAGCGGCAGTTCTGACGGCAGTTCGTGCCGCCGATCGACCAGACGCAGCACGGCGTCAGCCAAGTCGTCGCGGTGCACCGATGACTGCGCCGCACACAGCATGCCGGGATAAAAATGCGAAATCAGGCGGTGCTCGTAAATCTGCGATATCTGCTGCGCGAGAAAAGCCGAGCGTCCGTCGTCGTCGTAAACTCCGGCGGCGCGCATATAAACGACGGGGATGTTTCCGTGGCGCTCATGCAGCAATGTCTCGGCGTCGACCTTGGACTGCGGATAGGCCCAGGACGCGCCGATCGGCGAGTCCTCGTTGATGCGCTCGTCGGGTGTGGGGGTCGGCTTATGAACGAGCATCGTGCTGGCGAAGACGAATTGTCCGACTTCGAACGATTGCAGCCCGTCAATCAGCCGGCGGGTGCCCTGCACGGTGACCTTGTCGTAGAGCGGATTGGGGTCACCCGTGATATCATAATAGGCGGCGAGGTGGATCACCGAGGCGATGCGGTTGCCGTACCGTGCGCGCACCTCGTCAAGCGCAACTCGGACCGCTTCGTCTGACCCGAGGTCTATGTCGATCGCCGCCGCGGGCGGCGGTGGGTCGGGAGGGCCGGCGCGATCAAGGCCGACGACCGTGTAGCGCTCGCCGAGCTGGGCAATCAGCGCTGCGGCGATAAAACCGCTCGCCCCCGTGATGAGGACGACTTCGCCACCCTGGCCGCTGCCGGCTTCACTGCGTTTGCCATCGGTCATGACTTTGCCACCCTTGTTCATTCATCTCTGAAAACACTGACAGGCCCACCCGGACCAACCCTCTCGCACGCCCAGCTTTGCAGCGCGACGCGGCCTTCCCGCAAGCGCCTGTGGGCGACTTAGGGCGTCGGACACGTAAGCTCAGTCCAAGCGGGGGGTGTCTTGGGAGGCGAGGGTTAAGCCGCGTAAGTGGGTAAAAGAAGGTGGAAGGCCTGAGCGGCGCTTGCGTGGACGGTTGGTCCATAGCGCTTACATGCCCGACGCGGGTGGCGCGAGGGTGCCTAGCCATGCCACGAGCGCCAGGATGCCGATCACGCAGGCTGTCTCGACCGCAAGGCTGACCCGCAGCGCCGTAAGCGCCCCGCCATGGTCGTTCATGGCAATCGAGCGCTCGAAGGCCGGCGTGAGGCGGAACCGATTGAGCGAAGCGAGCCCCAGCATCGCTGCGAACAAAACCAGCTTGGCGAGCAGCAGCAGGCCGTAGAGCGTCGTCCCCAAGGCCGCGAAATTGGCTGGCCCGACGAGCAGCCAACTATTGATCAAACCAGTTACCACCAGGGTAACAACAACGAGCGTACCAACGGAGCCAAACCCGTGCAGGGCGCGATGGGTCAGCCGAAGGTGCGCAGCATCGATCTCCTCGGCGCGGCGCGCCATCAGGAGAAGCAATCCGAACAGCGCCCCGACCCACAAACCGGCGGCAAGGAGATGGAGGATGTCCGCACCGAGGTGAAGCCATCCGGTGCTTCCCTCGTCCATGGCGCCGTGCCCGTTCCACGCGAGTGTCGCCAATGCCGCGGCGGCGGCAATCATGGCGATAGCCAGCCACGATGCTCTGCCTCGCGCCAGCAGGGCTGCACCGACGGCGATGACCAGCGCCACCATACGCACCTTCCAGGCGGTGCCAACCGGTGGCCCCCCGAGCAGCGCGGCCACCGCTGCCTGGTCGATCGGCCAGAATGCAGAACCGGCCATCGCCGAGGCCATAAGGATCAGGCCAACGGCTGAGAGCAGCAACCCGAGCGCTGCGCTTGCCGTGAGCCAAGGCCGCAGCGCGATGGCATCATCGCGCTCGCCAAGACGAAGACCATAGAGGCTGAAGGCCGACAGGCCGAACAGCGCCGCCAGGACCAGGTATAACGCCAAGCGGATGGCGACGGTCGGCCAGTCGAGCATTCGCTCACTTCACCGTGAAGTTGTAGCTGCCGGTGATTTTGTGTGTATCGCTAGAGACGACCTGCCAGCCGACGCTGTAGCGCCCACGCGGGAGGCGCTGCTTCGGGGTGATGGTGAGCGTCCGGCCATCGGCGCCGACTGCGGCGCTGCTGGGCATTTTCATGGCCGCCATGCCCGGCATCGCTGCCATGGTAAGGTCGGCCTTGGAGAAAGCCGGCACGAGTTTCTCGCTGAACTGAAGGCTGATCTTCTCGGGGGTCGCGACGGCCGCGTTGGCGGCGGGGCTGGAGGACACCAGCTTCGGGTGCGCGTTCGCCACGCCGCCTGCGAAGAATAAGGCCGCGGCGGCAGTCGTGATGAACAAGCGACGCATCAGGGTAATCTCCATTTCGATTGGGTTCACCTGTATTACGCAGCCGGGCGGGTCACCCCTCACGATCTTTTTCGTGCCGACGCACCGCTCTCGATGAGGGGCCGGCGGTGGCGGCGCGTATTCAGAAGGGAGCATGGGGCGCTTTTCACCGCGTCTCCTCTCGAGACGAACTGTGGCCGCGGGCCTGGACGGGCGCATGCGCGGGGTAATGATGAGGTTGCGATTGACCGATCAAGGCTGGACGGGCGACCCCGAGGAGGTCATCGACTGTCTGATTGTGGGCGGCGGTCCAGCGGGCCTCATGACCGCGATCTATCTGTCGCGGTTTCTCAGGAGCTGCGTCGTCTACGACGCAGCGGCAGGGCGCGCCGCCACCATCCCGCGCTCGCACAACCTGCCAGGATTTCCCGGCGGCATTTCCGGCGTCACGTTTCTTGCGCGCCTGCAGGCTCAGCTGCACGAATATGGCGGTACGGTCCAGAGCGGCGAGATCGACGCAATCGTCGCGTCAGGCGACCACTTCTCGGCAAGCTGCGAACTTAACGTCCTGCGCGCGCGGACCGTTGTCCTCGCTACCGGTGTCGTCAATCAACGTCCAGAGATGCCCGATGCAATGCATGACATCGGCGTGGCGCGTGGTCTTCTCCGCTATTGCCCGATCTGCGATGGTTATGAGGCCCGGCGGATGAACGTGGCGGTGCTCGGCTGCGATGGCCATGGCGCTGAAGAAGCCGAATTCCTGCGAGCTTATGGCGCCAAGGTCACACTTCTCGCCCAACGGTCGCTCGATCTCGGGCCGACCGAACTTGCCAAGTTGAACCAGCAGGGCATCGATGTCGCCCCCTCGCCTGTCGGGCAGCTGCGTCTTGGCGACTGTGTCGAGGTGCGGTTGGGCAATGGCTTGGAGCTACAATTCGACACGCTTTACCCCGCGCTCGGCTCGTCGCCTCGGACGCGGCTTGCGTCTTTGCTGGGGGCGCAGCTCAGCGGATCAGGCTGCGTTCTGACCGACGCCCACCAGCGAACCTCGGTTGCTGGCCTCTTCGCGGTCGGCGACGTGGTGGAAGGGCTCGATCAGATCAGCGTTGCAACCGGACAAGCAGCGGTCGCTGCGACCGCAATTCATAACCTGCTGCGCGACCGCGACAGCGGATTGTCATCCGCCATCGCCGGGCTCTGTCCCGCTCGGAGCGTACCGCCGACGTAGCGCGAGCCATTGGCGGTGCAACGAGCGAAAACCGCCAACCCAGCGCCGGTCGCCGGCTCGCTTGTCATCTTCTTTTCGCGCTATTCGTCTCCACACGACGATCGGCGACACGGCCTTTCTCCGTTTCGATGATCCCGCACCACGATCGCGTGGATCGCGCGCGAGTGCATCGCGACAGTGTGCTATTACCAGCGCCGGGGGTTGCTCGACACGCCCTAGCGGGGCCGGGCTCGCCGGCGGCATCCGACGGCTATGCTTGAAAAGGCCTACGGCACGAAGGTCGGCGCTGTCGCATTTCGTCGCATTCCTTTGAGCCGCGCCAACACGCGACCGCCTATCGAGCGTCGGGTCCACTCAGAACGCCAAGTGGTTTATTCCGCCATGCATGAAGGTTCCGCCGAGGAATCCCTGGATCGAGATCGCGAGCGTCATCAGGCCAAGCACCACCCAGTACAGTGTCCGCGACCGCTCGGGAACCTTGCGGTGGCGCGCCGCCATCCAAGCGAGCGCGACGCCGAAGACGGCTATGGCGGTGCCGAGCCAACGGTGGGTCATGAGGATCGGGTTGCGATCGGTCAGGTAAAATCCACCCGCAAACCAGCCGAGGAACGCGGCCACGATCGCGCCTAGCGCGCCGACTACCAACATGATGTGGGCGACATGCTGGTAATCGCGGTTGCGACGCCACAGGCCGAAAAGTTCGACGCCGAACGCGCCGATGAACAGCGCGATCGGAAAATGGATCACCATCGTGTGCACACGACCAAGCCAGCTGACCAGTCGCTGCCCAAACGTCTTGTTCTTGTTCGCGGTCTCCTCGTGCATGCCGCCCATGTCCATGTCGTCACCGGCGATGTCGCGGCCACCCATGTTCATGTCCGCGGTCGACATAGAGCCCATGCCCATATGGCCGTCGCCAGCGTCCGCTCCGTCTGCTTTCGGCGTCTCGGCTGTGCTGTTAGCGGCCGGCCCGGGACCGGCCCCAAGCGCATCGTGATCTTCGTGCGCCGATGCCGACGTGCTTACTGACATTGCAACAGCAAGGAGCAGAGCGAAGGCCCCGCCTCGTTTACCGCTCATCACCCAACCCCTTGAACCGTGTTGTTTCAATCCAGTTTACGCACGCCGCGCCTTCTTCCCTCACCTGCCCAGCTTCCTTTGTGAAACTTTCCGTCTGCTCTTCAAGACGGACTGGACGCCACAGCTACGCTGGCTGCGGCGACCGCGTCATGCCACTCCGCCAAAAAACATCGGCCGATCAGCTGCCGTGGCGGGCGAACAGGCGGCGGCCGCTGGGACCAAAGGCGACCACGTCATAGGCTTGCGCCTTGACGCCCGGCACTTCCATTCCTGGCGAGCCGAACGGCATGCCGCCGACCGCGAGGCCCCGTACGCCCTTGGGC
>DAIMKE010000295.1:0-6977 GCA_036721875.1 Bradyrhizobium sp.
GGACTATCTCGATCTCGGCATTCTTGGCTTTGCACTGTCGCGCTACTCGGGCTGCTGGGTCGGCTTCAAGGCGATCTCGGAGACGGTCGAAAGCTCGGCCTCGATCGTCAGCGATCCCGATCGCATCAAGATCATTACGCCTGCCGATTTCGACATGCCGCCGGGCGGACTCTCGATCCGGTGGCCGGATGCGCCGATGGACCAGGAGCGGCGGCTGCACGGCCCGAAGATGCAGGCGGTGGCGGCGTTCGCGCGCGCCAATCGCTTCGACCGTATCGTGCTGGATTCCAAACCCGCGCGGCTCGGGATCATGGCCACCGGCAAGGCCTATCTCGATCTGCGGCAGGCGCTGGCCGACCTCGGCATCACCGATGCCGAGGCGCAGGCGCTGGGGCTGCGCATCTACAAGGTCGCGCTGACCTGGCCCCTGGAAGAGGCCGGCGCGCGGGCGTTCGCGGAGGGGCTGCAGGACGTGCTTGTCGTCGAGGAGAAGCGCGGCTTCATCGAAGACCAGCTCTTGCGCATTCTCTATAATGTCGACGCGTCGAAGCGGCCCTCGGTGGTCGGCAAGCGCGACGAGACCGGCGTCACCCTCCTGCCAAGCGAAGGCGAATTGACCCCGACCATGGTGGCGGCGGCCATCGTCGCGCGGCTGCGCAGGCTCGGCCATCGCAGCCCGGCGCTGGAGCAGCGTCTGGCCAAGCTCGAAGCCTTCGACCGTCCGGCGGAAGGCATCGGCGCCGCCAAGTTGGCGCGCACGCCGTATTTCTGCTCGGGCTGCCCGCACAACACCTCGACCAAAATCCCTGAGGGCAGCCGCGCGATGGCCGGCATCGGCTGCCACGGCATGGCGCTCTCGGTGCCGAACCGTCGCACCCAGACGATCTCGCATATGGGGGCCGAAGGCGTCACCTGGATCGGGCAGGCGCCGTTCACCAGCGAAGCCCACGTGTTCCAGAATCTCGGCGACGGCACCTATACCCATTCCGGCCTGCTGGCGATCCGGGCGGCCGCCGCAGCCGGCGTCAACATCACCTACAAGATCCTCTATAATGACGCGGTGGCGATGACCGGTGGCCAGCCTGCCGAAGGCGGCCTGACCGTGTCGCAGATCGCGCACCAGGTGTCGGCCGAAGGGGCGAAGCGCCTCGTCATCGTCTCCGACGATCCCGACAAATACCCCGCGAACTATTTTCCGTCCGGCGCGACCATCCATCACCGCCGCGAGCTCGACGCCGTGCAGAAGCTGCTCCGAGAGGTCAAGGGGCTTTCGGTCCTGATCTACGACCAGACCTGTGCAGCAGAGAAGCGCCGCCGCCGCAAGCGCGGGCTCTATCCGGATCCGGCGAAGCGCGTCTTTATCAATGAGCGCGTCTGCGAGGGCTGCGGCGACTGCTCGCAGGCCTCCAACTGCGTTTCGGTGCAGCCGCTGGAGACTGAATTGGGCCGCAAGCGGCGGATCGACCAGTCGAACTGCAACAAGGATTTTTCCTGCATCGAGGGCTTTTGCCCGAGTTTTGTCACCGTGCACGGCGGCAAACTGCGCAAGGCAGATCGCGCGGCCGCCGACCCGTCGGCGCTGTTCGCCGACCTGCCGGCGCCGGCGATCCCGGCGCTCGACGGCGCCTACAACATTCTCGTCACGGGTATTGGCGGCACCGGCGTCATCACCATCGGCGCGCTGCTCGGCATGGCCGCCCATGTCGAGGGCCTGGCGTGCTCGACGCTCGACTTTACGGGACTGTCGCAAAAGAACGGCGCGGTCATGAGCCACGTCCGCATCGCGCCCTCGGCGGACGATCTCGCCAATGTCCGCATCGGGCCCGGCAGCGCCAATCTCATTCTCGGCTGCGACATCGTCGTGGCCACGAGCGTTACGGCGCTGAGCCGCGCCGAACGCGGCGTGACGCGGGCTGTCGTCAACGCCGACCTGCTGCCGACCGCAAGCTTCGTGATCGATCCCGATATCGATTTCCAGGCCGGCACGATGCGGGAGGCGTTGAACGAGGCGGTCAGCGCTGCTGATCTCGACATTCTCGACGCCAACGGGCTTGCCACCGCGCTGATGGGCGACAGCATCGCCACCAACTCGTTCATGCTCGGTTTCGCGTTCCAGCGCGGCGCAATCCCGCTGTCGCTGGAAGCGATCATGAAGGCGATCGACCTCAATGGTGCGGCGATCGACATGAACAAGCTGGCGTTCTCGTGGGGCCGGCTGGCCGCGCATGACCTGCAGCGCGTGATCAGCGCCGCGCGCTTCAGGAATTCGGGCGCGCAGCCGGCCAAGCGCACCCTCGACGAGAGCATCGCGTTCCGCGCCAAGTTCCTGACCGACTATCAGGACGAGGCCTATTCGAAGCGCTACCTTGGGGAGGTCGAACGCGTCCGCGCCGCGGAGGCGAAGTCTTCGCCCGGATCGCACGAACTCACCGAGGCCTTCGCAAAAGGCCTGTTCAAGCTGATGGCCTACAAGGACGAGTACGAGGTCGCCCGGCTTTACTCCGACGGCGAGTTTGCCAAGGCGCTCAGGGAGCAGTTCGACGGCAACCCGGACGTCAAGGTCAGCCTCGCGCCGCCGCTGCTGGCGGAGCGCGACCCCGTGACCGGACGGCTGCAAAAGCGGGAGTTCGGCCGCTGGATCTTCCGCGCCTTCGACATCCTGGCCGGGTTCAAGTCCCTGCGCGGCACGAAGCTCGATCCGTTCGGCTATACCTCCGAACGCCGGATGGAGCGGGCCCTGCCTGGCGAATATTCCGCGATGATCTTCCGCCAGCTCGACAAGGCCAAGCCGCATGACTGGCCGCGGCTGGTGGCGCTGGCGAAATCCGCCGAACTCGTGCGCGGCTATGGCCACATCAAGGAAGCCAATGTCGCTAAATACCGCGCGGAGTGCGCGCGGATTGAGGCTGCGATCGGCCAGCCGGTCGCGCAGGCGGCCGAATAGGCGCGCTAATGTCGGCCGTGAACTTTTTCGCGGCCGGTATTACTCATCAACAACTTTGCGGGCGGGACCCCGGTGCAATTGCGCGGCCGGCTCCCTACATAATGGCTGTTCCTCAGAGTTACTGGTTTTGATTTCAGGAGGCCCTCGATGGTCCTGAAAAGCGCGCGAGTCGCAGCACTTGGTATGGGGCTCCTGATATGGGGCGGGCCTATATTGGGCACGCCTGCGCTGGCTGACGAATATGGAGCAGGCGAGTTCCTCGGCATGGATCTCCCCAAGGCACTTCTGTCGCCGAAGCGGCTCGGCCCGGAAACCGAATTTGCTCCCTTTCCGATCGAGGCGCGAACAGACCGCAAACAGGTGAAGACGGAACGCGTGGTCGCGCCTGAGGTCGCGGAACGCCCGGCTGAGCCCGAGAATGCCGTGCGGCTGAAGGCCACAACACGCAAGGTGCGCGTGGTGCAGGGCCGGGTGGAGAAGCCACGCGGCACGGCCCGCGCCAAACTGGCGCGACGCAATCCGCTCGATGCGCAGGCACGCGATACGCGAATTCAGACCTGGCCATGCAAGTCCGGCGCGATCTGCGGCTGGCAGAGCCCGCCCGCAGCGGAATAGCTCGAGCGCCGCTTCAGGGCGTTACATACAGATAGCCGCCGACGACGATCAGGGTGGAGAGTGCAAAGGCGATGCCTACAACCGCGGCCGCGATCGCGGGCAGCCCGTGGGTATCCAGCCAGTGTTGCAACGCTCTGCCCATCGCAGCCTGATCCGATCTTGATTTGCCTCGCGCCCCTCGCGCAGACTACCTCAATAGCGGCCTATCCTTCTTAATGAAATACCGTTGACGCGGCCTTCGCCGCGCATACGACTATTTTCTATTCGGGAGCCATCATGGAACACCTGCAAACCCAAAATCTGCAAGCTGGTGGTATCAGCCTGCCCAAGCTCGGGCTCGGCACCTTTCGCATGCAGGGCGATGCCTGCCGCGCGGCGGTCGAGAGCGCGCTGGCGCTGGGCTACCGCCATCTCGACACTGCCGAGATGTATGGCAACGAGGAGGCCGTGGGCGCCGCGATCGCCGCCTCCGGCATCGCCCGCAAGGATATTCATGTCACCACCAAGGTCTGGAACGAGAACCTGGCGCCGGATGCAATGCGCCGGGCGTTCGACGCGTCCCTGAAAAAGCTGCGGCTCGATCGGATCGATCTCTATCTGGTGCACTGGCCGGCGCCGCGGATGAACCTGCCGCAGATGTTCGAGACGCTGATGCGGCTCAAGGAAGAGGGCCGCACCCGCGCCATCGGCGTCGCAAATTTCAATATCGCGCTCATGAAAACGGTGGTGGAAGAGATCGGGGCGCCGATCGCCTGCAACCAGGTCGAATATCACGTGATGCTCGACCAGACGCGGTTGCGCCAGTTTCTCACTGCGAAATCGATTCCGCTGGTGGCCTATTGCCCGCTGGCACAGGGCCGCGTGGCCTCGGATCCGGCGCTCGCCGAGATCGGCCGCAAGCACAATGCCAGCGCGGCCCAGGTCGCGTTGAAATGGCTGCTCGACCAGGACGGCGTCGCCGCGATCCCGAAGGCGTCACGCCCGGAAAGCCAGCAAGCCAATCTCGACGCGCTGAAGCTGAAACTCGATGATGCGGACCGGCAGGCCATCGCGGCCTTGCCGAAAGACAAACGGTGTGTAAATCCCGGCTTTGCACCGGCGTGGGATTGACGAAGATTCATTCTTTTCCGTCCGCCGGAATTCGGGTTTTTCGCTACACACGGACTGTGCTCCAGTCCATACTGGCCGCATCAAAGGGAGGTCTTCAAAATGCGTGAAGCTGTTATCGTTTCCTATGCACGTACCGGGCTGGCGAAGTCCGGCCGCGGCGGGTTCAACATTACTGCGCCGATGGCGCTGCCGGGCCATGCCATCAAGCACGCCGTCGAGCGCGCCGGTGTCGACAAGGAATATGTCGAGGATTGCTATCTCGGAAATTGCGCGCATGGCGCGCCGAATATCGGCCGCCAGGCCGCGCTGCTGGCCGGTCTGCCGAAGTCGACCGGCGGCGTCTCCGTCAACCGTTTCTGCTCGTCGGGTCTGCAGACCATCGCCATGGCCGCGAACTCGATCCGCTCCGACGGTTCGGACTGCATCGTTGCCGGCGGCGTCGAGAGCATCTCGATCCCCGGCGGCGGTTCGCCCAAGGAATCGATCGATCCCGAACTGCTCAAGGTCGCGCCCGATATCTTCATGGCGATGATCGACACCGCCGATATCGTTGCCGAGCGCTACAAGGTCAGCCGCGAATACCAGGATGAGTATTCGCTGGAATCGCAGCGCCGCATGGCGGCCGCCCAGCAGGCCAACAAGTTCAAGGACGAAATCGTCCCGATGAAGACCAGGATGAAGGTGGTCGACAAGGCGACGAAAGCGGAGAGCATCGTCGACTACGTCGTCGATCGCGACGAGTGCAACCGGCCGGAAACCACCATGGAAGGCCTTGCCAAGCTCGAGCCGGTCAAGGGCCCCGGCAAATACGTCACCGCCGGCAACGCCAGTCAGCTCTCGGACGGCGCGGCGGCAGTCGTGCTGATGGAAGCCAAGGATGCCGAAAAGCGCGGCCTCCATCCGATGGGCCGCTTCGTCGCCTGGGCAGCAGCGGGCTGCGAGCCGGACGAGATGGGCATCGGGCCGATCTACGCCGTGCCGAAACTGTTGAAGCGCCATGGCCTGAAGATCGACGACATCGATCTTTGGGAACTCAACGAAGCCTTCGCCAGCCAGTGCCTCTATTCGCGCGACAAGCTCGGCATCGATCCCGAGAAGTACAATGTCAACGGCGGCTCGATTGCGATCGGCCATCCCTTCGGCATGACCGGTGCGCGTCTCACCGGCCACATCCTGCAGGAAGGCCGCCGGCGCAAGGCCAAGTGGGGCGTCGTCACGATGTGCATCGGCGGCGGCCAGGGCGGCGCAGGCCTGTTCGAAATCTACAGCTGAGCGCGTCTGCGCTTAAGCGAACAGGCGGATCGAAACAAAGAAAATGGCTCCGTGAGGAGCCATTTTCCGTTTCCGCGACCAAAACTCAGTAACGATGCCTCTTGATGATCACGACCTTGTCGCGATGACCGTGCCGCCATCCGCGATGGTAGCCGCGATCATGCCGGTATTGGGCACGCGCGCCATGATGGCCGTGATGATGACCATGATAGCCACCACGCTTGATCACGACAGTCTGCGCGCTCGCGATAGACGGCGCAGCGACAACAATCGCACCAAGCGCAGCCAGGATAATTCCAAACTTCTTCATTCCGGTCCTCCTCAATTGAGCCGCACATTCAACTGCGGGTCGCAGCGATCGTTCCCGCGGAACTCGACGAGATTTCTGAACGTCCGTTAAGACACCCATGGCTGCGGCGAGAGCGGTCTTCGCAGGATGGGTAGAGCGCAGCGAAACCCATCATGCGGTCGATGGGTTTCGCTCGCTCTACCCATCCTACCGATTACGGCCCGCTGAACGCCGGCTGGCCCCGCGAGGGACGACGCACGCTCTGCTTGCGGAGCGCCCGTACCCGGCGCATCATCCCGCCATAAAAAATCACAGGGGGAGCGCTGCCATGAGCGGATTTTCACGCCGTGACTTTTTGAGCCTGACCGGATCGGCCGCCGTCGTCGGGATCGCCGGACGCGCCGACGCCGCGATGGGACCGAACGACAAGTTCGACCTCGTCATCAAGGGCGGCGACGTGCTCGACCCGAGCCAGTCGTTGCGCGGAAAGCGCGACATCGGCATTCGCTGGGGCGTGATCGAGGCCGTCGAAAGCGAGATCCCGGCGGCGCGCGCGTCGAAGACCATCGACGCATCGGGCAAGCTGGTGACGCCCGGCCTGATCGACCTGCATTCGCACGTCTATCCCTATGGCTCGGCGATCGGCATTCCCGCCGACGAACTGGTGCAAGCGCAGGCCACCACCACGGTGGTGTCGGCGGGTGATGCCGGCGTCAACAATCTCGCGGCGCTGCGGCGCTACATCGT